>CAJOCT010000031.1 GCA_905236725.1 uncultured Selenomonadaceae bacterium
CAACGAGGGACTCGGTGAAATTGAAGTACCTGTGAAGATGCAGGTTACCCGCGACTGGACAGAAAGACCCCATGGAGCTTTACTGCAACTTGGCATTGAGTTTTGGTATACGTTGCACAGGATAGGTGGGAGACTTCGACCGTCGGTTTCCGGATCGACGTGAGTCAATGTTGGGATACCACCCTTCGTGTACCGGGATTCTAACCGGAGATCTAACAAGTCTCGGAACAGTGCCAGGCAGGCAGTTTGACTGGGGCGGTCGCCTCCGAAAAAGCAACGGAGGCGTCCAAAGGTTCCCTCAGAGCGGACGGAAACCGCTCGAAGAGCATAAAGGTAGAAGGGAGCTTGACTGCGAGTCAAACAGGACGAGCAGGTGCGAAAGCAGGGCTTAGTGATCCGGTGGTTGAAAGTGGAATTGCCATCGCTCAACGGATAAAAGCTACCCTGGGGATAACAGGCTAATCTCTCCCAAGAGTCCGTATCGACGGGGAGGTTTGGCACCTCGATGTCGGCTCATCACATCCCGGGGCTGAAGCAGGTCCCAAGGGTTCGGCTGTTCGCCGATTAAAGTGGTACGTGAGCTGGGTTCAGAACGTCGTGAGACAGTTCGGTCCATATCCATCGCGGGCGTTTGATACATGAGAGGAGTTGCCCTCAGTACGAGAGGACCGGGGTGAACGAACCTACGGTGTACCGGTTGTTTCGCCAGAAGCACTGCCGGGTAGCTGCGTTCGGAAAGGATAAACGCTGAAAGCATCTAAGCGTGAAACCTGCCTCGAGATGATGTATCACGGACACCTCAAAGATTATGAGGTCGATAGGTCGGGTGTGCAAGCACGGTAACGTGTTCAGCTGACCGATACTAATATGTCTTCGATTTTTCTTTTCACTTCTTCCCTACTTGTTTCTTTTCTTCCCTGTGCGGTTTTTGATGATTCTTTTTTCAAAAGTTTCATTTCTCCGGTGAAGACGGCTGAGTGGTTCCACCCGTTCCCTTTCCGAACACGGCAGTTAAGCACTCACACGCCCGATGTACTGAGTTGGAAACGACTTGGAAGATACGGTATTCGCCGGTTAAAGTTCCTCGATAGCTCAGTCGGTAGAGCACCTGACTGTTAATCAGGGAGTCACTGGTTCGAGTCCAGTTCGGGGAGCCATTTTTTTATAATCTGTTCTTTCAAATAGTGCGGGCTATAGAGTCCCTAAAAATTGGGGTATAGCCAAGTCGGTTAAGGCACGGGACTTTGACTCCCGCATCGTTGGTTCGAGTCCAGCTACCCCAGCCAGTGGTTCACTAGCTCAGTTGGTAGAGCACCTGACTTTTAATCAGGGTGTCCCGGGTTCAAGTCCCGGGTGAGCCACCATCTTATTTGGCAAAATCTGCACGACTCACTAGCTCAACTGGCAGAGCAACTGACTCTTAATCAGTAGGTTCAGGGTTCGACTCCCTGGTGGGTCACCATACGGGCGGTTAGCTCAGCTGGGAGAGCACCTCGTTTACACCGAGGGGGTCAGCAGTTCGATCCTGTTATCGCCCACCATAAACGGCCCGGTAGTTTAGTTGGTTAGAATGCCGCCCTGTCACGGCGGAGGTCGTCGGTTCAAGTCCGATCCGGGTCGCCACATGCCTCGGTAGCTCAGTTGAATCCCCGTGTCCGTGGTTCGATTCCGCGCTGAGGCACCATATGCCGGCTTAGCTCAATTGGCAGAGCAACTGATTTGTAATCAGTAGGTTGTAGGTTCAAGTCCTATAGTCGGCTCCATAAAATGCGGGTGTAGCTCAATGGTAGAGCTCCAGCCTTCCAAGCTGATCACGTGGGTTCGATTCCCATCACCCGCTCCATTTGTTTTTTTCGCCGGGGTGGCGGAACTGGCAGACGCAAGGGACTTAAAATCCCTCGAAGGAAACTTCGTACCGGTTCGATTCCGGTCCTCGGCACCAATTACAAGTTGAAAATTAGCGGTAGTGGCGGAATGGCAGACGCGCCAGCTTCAGGCGCTGGTGGGGGCAACCCTGTGGAGGTTCAAGTCCTCTCTGCCGCACCATTTGAAAAAGTTTTTTTATATGCGGTCGTGGTGGAATAGGCAGACACGCTGCTTTGAGGGGGCAGTGCTCACAAGGCGTATGAGTTCAAGTCTCATCGACCGCACCACAAAAAAGCGGTTGTGGTGGAATAGGCAGACACGCTACTTTGAGGGGGTAGTGCTCGAAAGGGCGTATGAGTTCAAGTCTCATCAACCGCACCACACGAAAATAACAGAGTCGCGAAAGTTGCGGCTCTTTTTTAGTTTCAAGTACGTTTGAACATTTTTGCCAAGTCATTCGACGAAAATTTTATAATCGTCGGGCGTCCGTGCGGGCAAGTGTGCGGGTTAGGCGTTTTAGACAGATCGTCCAAAATAATTTGCATTTGCTTTGAATTGAGTCCTTGACCGGCTTTTACTGCGGCGCGGCATGCAGTCGTTGCCAAAACGGCTTTTCTGATGTCGGCGGCAATATTTTCCGTCACTTCGGTTTCAACGACGCTCGAAATAATTTCACGCAACATATTTTCCGAATCGCTGTCGGACGCATCGACGGGAATTTCAATCAACCTGAATTCATTTTCCCCGCTCATCTCCATCGTAAAACCCAATTTCGCAAACAAGGCAAGATTATTTTCGATAATTTGACTTTCGCGCTCATCGAATTTTAAAATTTTGTGAATTAAAAGTCTTTGCGCGGGAATTGCGTCAGTGTAACCGCTTAACCTGTCAAACAAAATTCTCTCGTGCGCGGCGTGTTGGTCAACTATATATAAATCCGAATCACTCTGCGCGATTATGTAACAAAAATCAATCTGCCCGATCGGCTGAAGTTTTTCGGAAATTTTTTCGCTCGGAGAAATTTTTTCTTCAGGCGATTTTTTTTCACTCAAAATTTTTTCGGGAGAATTTTTAAAATCTGAAAAAATTTCTTCGTCCAACTCTTTTTGAGAAATCGGCGGAGAATTTTTTATTGTCTCTGTAATCTGATCGGGCGTATCGAAATTTTTTTCTTGAGTGCCGAAATAATCTTCAAGATTCAAATTTTCGTAGTGAACATTTTCGGGAGCGGCGGCAACTTGCGTTAAATCGGAATTTTTTTCGGAAATTGTTTCAGTAATCGCGCGGTGAACAGATTTAAAAATTTTTCCCTCGTTCTCAAATTTCAATTCGATTTTCTGCGGATGAACATTCACGTCAACAGAATCTTGCGGGACGGAAATTTTCAGCACGGCAAGAGGATAACCGCCTTTCGGAATCAAACTTTTGTAAGCCTCCTCAACCGCCTTTGAAATCGTGCGGTTTGAAATGACTCTGCCGTTGACGATAAAAGTTTGCCAGCCGCGATAACTTTTCAAAAAATTGGGCTTGCCGATAAAACCCGAAATTTTTACGTCGGGAGTGTCAAAATTTATTTCAAGCAAAGTAGAAGTCATTTCCGTGCCGTAAATCGCGGTAAGCACGTCGAAAATTTTGCCGTTGCCGGGCGTTGTCAATGCTGTTCGATTGCCGTTGATGAATTTAAAAGAAATTTCGGGGCGGCTCAAAGATAATTTTATGATAAAGTCGTGAATTTTATTGGCTTCAGTCGTCGTGGTCTTCAAAAATTTAAGTCGCGCGGGCGTGTTGAAAAATAAATCTTCTACCAAAACAGTCGTGCCGATTTTACAGCCGACCTCGTGATTGTCCGAAAATTTTCCGC
Source organism: uncultured Selenomonadaceae bacterium (assembly GCA_905236725.1). Taxonomy (GTDB): domain Bacteria; phylum Bacillota; class Negativicutes; order Selenomonadales; family Selenomonadaceae; genus Quinella. The sequence continues at coordinate 3,728 of CAJOCT010000031.1, forward strand.
CGTCAACTTTAATCTGCGTTCCAAGTTCGTAATCAGCTCGACGGGTTTGCAGAGAAAATTTTGAAACCGCCGCGATAGTGGGCAAAGCCTCGCCGCGAAAACCGAGAGTCGAAATCTGCAGTAAATCGCGGACGTTTGAAAGTTTACTCGTCGCGTGCCTTTTTATCGCCAGTAAAGCGTCCTCCCTCGCCATACCCGCGCCGTCGTCAGTCACGCGAATCAAACTTTTTCCGCCGTTCTGAATTTCAATTTCAATTCTCTTTGCGCCTGCGTCGATGGAATTTTCGATAAGTTCTTTAACGCAGGAGGCGGGTCGCTCGACAACTTCGCCCGCCGCAATTTTATTTATCGTGCTCGTGTCCAAAAGTTTTACTTTCGCCATTTAAAAACCTCCAAAAATTTTCTTACATTATAGCAAAAAAAAACTCCGACAAAAATGTTTCTGCCGGAGTTTTTTTTCAATTTTAATCGACAATTTTTTTCAAAACGAATTCCAAAATTTCGCGAGCGGCTTTTGCAGATTCTTCACTGCTGAAATTTATATTATCCTCGTCATCAATCCTGTCGAAACCTTTCATATTTGTATTTTCGTGTCCGTAAGTCGAAAATTCCAAAAATCCCGTCGTCGCGCCTGTAGATTTAATTTGCATCGCAATTATATATTTCAGCGGAATAACTTTATAAGTTCGGTTGCCGATATTGAAAATTCCGCCTTGAGTTCTGTCGATAACTATGCATTTGTCATAAACATAAAGATTTGCGCCGCGTCCGTCAAGATAAAATTTCGGTTCACCCAAAATATCTTCATCCATGTCAACGTGATAGCCCAAAATTTCACCGACATCAGTAATTTTTTTAATAGACAGAAAAACCCCGCTGTGCTAAAATAAATCTACCAGATAAATTAAAAGCACGAAACGAGGGTTTCTGTTTGCATAGAATATAATTTTGTTTCGTGTTTGTCAATATTGAAAGCGAGGCAAAATTATGATTGTTTACAAAATTGAAAACATCGTAAACGGCAAAATTTATGTCGGACAAACCAAAAAATCTCTTGAAAAAAGAATTGAACAACATAAACATAGCAAAAATTCTTGCATTGGAAAAGCAATTCAAGAATACGGCTTTGAAAATTTTGTTTACAGTGCGATTGAAGTTTGTGATTCAGCGGAAGAACTTAACGAACGCGAAAAATTTTGGATTCGCGAACTTAACAGCAAATTTCCGAACGGTTACAATATGACGAACGGCGGAGAAGGTGTTAAAGGTTTTTCACATAAAACAAAAAAATTTCTTAAAAATTTTTCCGAAAGTATTTCAAAAAAAGATTTAAATATTGAAATTGGTTCAAGAATCAGACAAATTAGAAAAGGTCAGAAAAAAACACGCGAACAAATTGCTGAAATCGCAAATATTTCTCCGCAATTTTTATTTGATATTGAAAGTGGAAAGAAAGGAATGACCTCACAAACAATTATAAATCTGGCTAAATCGTTGAATGTTTCTACAGATTTTATTTTAACAGGTAATGTTACGCCACTGGCAAAAATTGTAAATAATCTTGAGGGACTTGAGCCGGATAAATTAAATCTTGCAGAAGAATTTATAAAAATTTTTTCAAAAGGTGCGGCGAAGTGAAATCAAAAAAAAACTCCGACAAATTTTTTGCCGGAGTAATTTTTTTTGTATGAAAAATTTTTTTAAGCGTCCAATTTTTTCGCAAGAAGTTGATTAACCATCTGCGGGTTGGCTTTACCTTTCGTGAGTTTCATAACCTGCCCGACAAGTGCGCCGACAGCTTTTTTCTTTCCGCCGCGATATTCTTCGACAGCCTTCGGATTATCCGCAATTACTTCATCGACAATTTTTTCAATCGCGCCGGTGTCGGTAATTTGAACAAGACCTTTGTCCTTGACGATTTTTTCGGGCGAATCGGGAGATTTCCACATTTCGACAAAAACAGTCTTCGCAATTTTTCCGCTGATAGTTCCTTTTTCGATAAGCAAAATCATTTCGGCGAGACGTTTTGCATCGACGGGAGAATTTTCAATGGTCAAATTTTCCGCGTTGAGATTTTTTGAAAGATCGCTCATAATCCAGTTTGCAACAAGTTTAGCGTCCGCGCCGATTTTTACCGCCTCATCGAAATATTCCGCCATCGCCCTTGAACTCGTAATAATTCCCGCGTCGTAATCAGATAAGCCGAAATTTTTAATAAGTCTTTCGCGGCGAGCGTCGGGGAGTTCGGGCAAAGATTTTCTGAAGTTCTCAATTTCTTCGTCAGTCGTGACAATCGGCGGCAAATCGGGTTCAGGCATATAACGATAGTCGTGAGCGTCTTCTTTTGAGCGCATTGATTGAGTTATACCTTTTTCGGGATTCCACGTGCGAGTTTCCTGGATAATTTTTCCGCCGTCGTCCAAAACTTCCGCCTGCCGCTCAATTTCGTAGTTAATCGCATCTTCAAGAGCTTTGAACGAATTTATATTTTTCATTTCTGTGCGCGTGCCGAGTTTTTCACTGCCGACGGGGCGAAGAGAAACATTTATATCGGCGCGTAAATTTCCCTCTTCCATTCGGCAGTTTGAAACGTCGATATATTCCAGAATCGACTTAATTTTTTCCATGTAAGCGCGAGCCTCTGCCGCAGAATGCATATCGGGTTCGGAAACAATTTCAATCAGCGGGACGCCCGTGCGGTTGTAATCGACGTTTGAAGTCGCGCTGTCTTTAATCGTCGTGCCGCTGTGAACTAATTTCCCCGCGTCCTCCTCCATATGAATTCGCGTCAGTCGAACGGTTTTTCTTTCGCCGTCAACATCAATTTCGACGTGACCTTCGTAGGCAATCGGCAAATCATATTGCGAAGTCTGCCAATTTTTCGGAAGGTCGGGATAATAATAATTTTTTCTGTCGAATTTGCTGTACTTGTTAATTTTACAATTCGTCGCCAGACCGGCTTTAATTGCGAACTCCACAACTTTTTTATTCACGCTCGGCAAAACTCCGGGCAACCCCAAGCATACGGGACAGACGTGAGTATTTTGCTCCGCGCCGAAAGTCGTTGCACAGCCGCAAAAAATTTTCGTCGCCGTCTTCAATTCGCTGTGAATTTCCAAACCGATTACAGGTTCATATTTCATTTTAAAAATCACCTCGCGGATATAATATCACGCAGAATTAAATTTTCAAATTTTTTATTCAAAAATAATATCGCACTCAAACATTCTCAACCAAGGATTTTTCACCGTGAAATTTTTTGTAATCTGCGGCAAATTTTTTTTCGCAAAATCTCTGATGAGTTCGGTATTTCGATTTTCTGCCCAAGAATGTTTGTCGCCCAACTGATAATAAAGTTGCGGATTGCCGAAATTTTTTACAATCTCACTTCCGACAATCGATCTGACATTCGCTTGATAAGCCCAATCGTCAAGATAACGAGTCGCCAAAATTTTTTTCTTGGAAGAGTCGCTCATTTTTTTCGCAAGCATTCCCGTGCCTATTGCAAAGCCCGTTGAATTTGTCGCGGTATTCCAGCCGCTGTACGCCTGAATTTTAAACAATAAATTTTTTTCGCTCAAAATTTTCATCAGCGCATTATCCGAGCCGTTCGCAAAATTTATATCGGCAACTCCGACGGGATAACCTTCAGAAAGATTTTTTTCGACAAGTTCGACAAAATATTTTGTACTCGACGAAGGTTTTAAAATCGGTTTAAATTCGCCGCCGTCGGGATATTCATTGTGCCCCCAAAGAGTTTTTCCGCTCGAATCGGTATTCACAAGCAAAACAAAATCCGCACGACTTGGATCGGGAACTCTGAAGCCGCCCGCGATAATAATGGCCGCGTTGACCGAGTCGGAAATTTTTTCGTCGGAAAATGCGGGAACCGTATCGCCGCCCTTGCCGCGATTATATTGCACGCTTACGAAGGGAATTTCATCATTCAAATCGTTAATCGCGCGGTTTAAAAGCAAAATATTAAATTCGTCGATACCGGGCATTGACTGAAATTTTGTTTTCGGCAAATCATTTTTTTCCGCATAAGCAAGAATTTCGCGGTTTTCCCTGTGAGTTTGACAAAGCGGAGCATTATCGTCGCGACCGAGAATCAAATAGTCGATAACTTCGTCGCGAGTGTAATCCATCAAAATTTTTGTCGCGGAAAGATTTTTTTGACGACGACCCATCCAATCGTTCATAAATTCTTCGGGAATTTTTTTTTCGAGTTGAGACAAATAATTTTCCTCTGACTTGTCGAGTTTTGAAATTTCTTTTTTGTCGAGAAGCCTTGTATATTGAAAAATATCCGCGCCGTACTGCTGATAATATTCCGGCTCTTCAATATCGCCCGGCGTTCCTTGCATGGGCGTTCGCATCAGCGAATCAAAAACGTAAATCGGCAGACTGGGATTTTTTTTCTTGAGTTCTTCAAATTTTGCGAGACGAGAATTTAAAACTTCTTGTGAAACGTCATGCTTTCTTGAAGGAATCAAGCCGCCGTAAAGCAGAGAATCTGACGCGATAACTGCTGAATTTGCGGCAGGCGCGTTTTCAAAAAGCCACTGCCAAAGCTCGTCGGGGTGCCCCATATTCGTCGCATTGCTCAAAAGTTCTTTCGGCGGCAAAATCATTTCGTAACCCGCCGCCTCAACAACCTGAACTGTTTGATGATAGGAAATCGGGCGGTCGTCGTGCGGGACGAATAAAATTTTTTCCCCCGCCGCTTCAGTTTTTGTCTGAAGTGCGAAAAAAAATGTCAGCACTGCCAGAAAAAAAAATTTTTTCAAAATAAAAAACCTCCTTAAAAAAAATTTTATTATCAAAAAAGCCCTGCGGAAAAAACTTTCTGCAAGGCTGTTATTTTCAAAATAAAATGGCGGAGGGGGTGGGATTCGAACCCACGGTGGCTTGTGACCACACTTGATTTCGAGTCAAGCACCTTCAACCGCTCGGACACCTCTCCGTTAAAACTTTGAGATACTAACATAAAATTATTTTTCTGTCAACAAAAAATTTTCCATCGCGGCAGAAATAACTTCGGAATTAAAACCCTTCGCCGCAAGATTTTGATAAAGTTTACTTTTCGTCTTCAAAATTTCTTTCGCGTCGAGTTCGTCAAAATTTATTGCGCGAATTTTTTTTTCAAGAATTTTTTCGGCAACTTTTTTGTCGTGAGAATCGGAATCGGCGGGAATTAAATTTTTCACGAAAGAAGAGTCAAAGCCGCGCTGAATGAGTTTCATACAAATTTGTCTGACGCTGAATTTTTCTTCGGAATATAAAATTTCAAACTGTCGGGCGCAAGTTTCTTCGTCGTTGAGATAATTTCTTTCCTGCAAAGTCTTTATCGCCGCATCCGTTTCAACTTCGGAATATTTTTTTGACAAAAGTTTTTGACGCAAATTTTTTGAACTTTGCTCGCGTCTTGCCAAAAGTTCCGCCGCCTTCATCAACGCGGTTTTATTTTGTTCCCTCATTTGAAATAATCGATTTTCATCGCGTGTTTGAGTCTGCCGAGAACTTCAGCGGCTTTTTCTCTTGCCTCAACCGTACCGCGTTCCAACATTTTCCAAACTTCGGCGGGATTTTTTTCATATTCCGCGCGACGTTCGCGAATGGGAGTTAAAATTTCTTCCAAAATTTCCAGCAAGAATTTTTTAACCTTAACGTCGCCGAGTCCGCCGCGTTGATAATGTTCTTTCATTTCCGCAACAATTTTTTCGTCTTCGCAAAACGCATCAAGATAAGTAAAAACAACATTGCCTTCGACGTGACCGGGGTCGGAAACTTTTATGTGCAAAGGATCCGTGTACATTTCTTTGACTTTCGCGGCAACGGTTTTTGAATCGTCGCTTAAATAAATGCAGTTGCCGAGAGTTTTGCTCATTTTGGCTTTTCCGTCGATGCCGGGTAATCTGCAACAAATTTTATTTTGCGGCAGTAAAATTTCGGGCTCAATTAAAACTTCTCCGTAAAGCTCATTTATTTTGCGAACGATTTCGCGAGTTTGCTCCAACATCGGGGCTTGATCTTCGCCGACGGGAACAATATTAGCGTCAAAAGCCGTAATATCCGCCGCCTGACTGACGGGGTAACAAAGAAAACCAGCGGGAATGCTCGTTTCAAAACCTTTCTGCGCGATTTCGTTTTTGACGGTGGGATTTCTTTCGAGGCGCGAAACCGTGACGACGTTCAAATAATAAGCCGTCAACTCGAAAAGCTCTGAAATTTGCGATTGAATGAACATCGTCGATTTTTTCGGCTCAAGACCGACTGACAAATAATCCAGTGCGACGTTCAAAATATTTTCTCGAACGGCGGCGGGCGTTCCCGCGTGATCGGTCAAGGCCTGCGCGTCCGCAATCATTATGAAAATTTTGTCGAACTCGCCCGAATTTTGAAGTTTCACACGTTCGCGCAAACTTCCGACAAAATGACCCAAGTGCAATTTTCCTGTGGGACGGTCTCCCGTCAAAATCGTTTTCATTAAAAAATTCTCCTCAATTATTTTCATCAGTATTTTCCGGCGCAACGTAAGAACTTACCTGCTCGTCAACCCAGTCAGAAATTTCTTCGGGCGTTTTATCAAGAGCAAAAACAAGTTCGCTTATTAAAATTTGCCGCGCAGTTTCAAGTAATCTTTGTTCGCCGCTGGAAATTTTTTTCTTTTCGTTCTGCCGCATCAAATTTCTTGCAATCGCCGCGACTTCCAAAATATCGCCCGTTTTCATTCTGTCCAAATTCGCGTGAAAACGTTTGTTCCAACTGCCGTGCGATTCTTCCGCCTCGCCTTTCAAGACTTCGGCAACTTCGGGAATTTTTTCCTTGCCGATAACGCCGCGCAAGCCGATTTCGTCGATTTTGTCAATGGGCAGCATAAGTTTCATATTTCCCATCGGCAGGCGCAGGACGTAATAGGATTTTGTTTCGCCGCCGACCTCATTTTCTTCAATGCCGGAAACCTCGCCGGCTCCGTGCATCGGATAAACTATTCTGTCCCCGATTTTCATCTCACGCCACCCCCAATTTAGTTTTTAGTTCTTAGAATTATTCGGATTTTGTTGAGCGCAAAAACAAATTCATCAGCTGATATTCCGGATCTTGTTTTTCAAAAATAATTTTATAAACTGCGCGGCAAATGGGAAGTTCAACGCCGGTAATTTTTGCCAACTCCATCAGCGCGGCAGTTGTTTCGACCCCTTCGGCAAGTTTGTCAAAATTTTTATTCGTAACAAAACTTTCGCCGAATTTGCGATTTCTGCTGTGTTCGGAAAAAAGCGTCGCCTGATAATCTCCGAGATGACTCAAGCCGTAAACCGTCATTTTTTCGCCGCCGAGTGATTCAACAAGCCGGGAAAGTTCGGCAGTTCCGCGAGCCATCAACGCGCCTTTCAAGCTCGAACAGTTCAGCCCGTCCAACATTCCCGCCGCAAGCCCGATAACATTTTTTGCAGCCGCCCCGATTTCCACGCCGATTAAATCTTTGCCGTAATAAAAACGAATCAGCGGACTTTTAAAAATTTCCACAACTTCGCGCGTAAAATCTTCGTTTTCGGAAGCCATTATCATGCAATTCGGAATGTCGTTGATAAAATCTTGAACGTGTCCCGGTCCGACCCAAACGGCAACTTTGACGTTTGAAGAAATTTTTTGCACGGCGGAAAAAATCGTCGCGGAATTTTCATGCTCACCCTTAAGAGAAGTCATTCCGTCAATTTCATTCGACTGAAAATTTTTATCGGAAGAAATAGCCGTCATCGAATCAATTTTTTCGTTCGTGATTTCGGAATGTTCAAGAGGCTTATCATCGGGAACAAAATGAAAATTCATTTCCTCATCGAAAATAACCGACAATCTTTTTCCCGTGCCGCTCTCCAAACCTTTCATCGCGAGGACAAATTTTTTTCTGCTTAAGTCGATATTTTGAAGAGACTTTATTTCTTTCAAAAGTCCGCGCAGATTTTGCGAGCCGACGGAAATTATAATCAAATCGGCAAAATTTATCGCGTCTGAAAGATTTTTTGTCAGCTTAACTTCTTTCGGCAAAGTTAAATAATCATTTCCGCCCGAAGTTTCAAGTTGCCGCATATTTGCGGAATTTTCGCGGCCGTACAAAGTTACGCTGTGGCCGATTTTGCTTGCGTACCAAGCGTGAAAACTTCCCCAGCGTCCGCAACCGATAACAGATATTTTCATGAAAAACCTCCAATCAAATCTTTGACAACTTCCGACGCGATTATCAGCCCCGCAACTGACGGGACGAATGCAACTGAGCCGATAATTTTTTCTTGAGAAAATTTTTTCGGCACTTCGTCGGAGTAAACGACTTTTAATTTTTTTATGCCGAGTTCTTTCAATTTTTTTCGCATGACTTTTGCAACGGGGTCAACGGAAGTTTTATAAATGTCCGTGACTTTGAACTGCGTCGGATTTAATTTATTTCCCGCGCCCATACTGCTTATCAAATTTATTTTCCGCCGCGAACACTCGACTGCCAAATTTATTTTCGCGGTGATGGTGTCAATCGCGTCAACAACGTAATCATAATCACATATAAAAAAATTCTCGACGTTTTCACTTTCGCCGGGAAGATAAAATTTTTGAATTGTGTCAACTTTGACTGCAGGATTTATCTCCAAAATTCTTTCGCGCATAACTTCAACCTTAGATTTTCCGACCGTCGAAGTCAGAGCGTGAATTTGCCTGTTAATGTTCGTAACGTCGATATTGTCTTTGTCGATTAAAATCAAGTGACCGATTCCCGATCTTGCCAGTGCCTCCGCAGTGAACGAACCGACTCCGCCGATTCCGAAAACCGCAACTGTCGCAGAACTCAATTTTAAAAATTTTTCCTCGCCGATTAAAATTTTCAGCCGCTGAAATCTGTCTTCAGTCATTTATGTATCTCTTCGACTGCGCAAAAAATCAAAGGTCGAAATTACATTTCCGCCTTTATCATCGTCTTTTTTTTGCGAAGGAAATTTTGGCGCGTCCATATTAAAACCTTTCGAGACGGTGACGGTTGATTTCGGAACAGAAACAGTCGGGGATTTAAGGGCAAGACTGTCCGCAAAATCCGTCGCAATGATTGTCGCCTGAACAACGCCGTTCATACTTTTATCGATAACCGCACCGAAAATAATATTTACGTCCGCATCGGTTTGACTGTAAATAAAACTCGCCGCCTCGTTGACTTCGTAAAGGCTCAAATTTTCGTCGCCGGTGATGTTCAGAATCATTCCGCGTGCGCCCTGCAAATTTCTGTCAATGAGCGGGCTTTCAATTGCCTGTTGAACGGCTTTAACCGCGCTGACATTACTCCTGCCGATTCCCAAAAGTGCGTCACTGGATTCGCTTTGCTGAAAAATCGTCGTAACGTCCGCAAAATCGACATTAACGAAACCGATCGTCAAAATAAGTTCGGCAACGCAACGAATTGCCTGACGTAAAACTGAATCAGCCGCGTGAAAAGCATCGACAATCGACAGAGATTTATTTTCGGGAAGTTTCATCAAATTATCATTTTTCACGACAATCAGCGCGTCCATGTAAGATTGCATTTTGACGATTCCTTCATTGGCTCTTTTTTGTTTGCGGATACCTTCAAACTTGAAAGGAACCGTGACAACGCCGACGGTAAGAAGTCCCAGTTCTTTGGCGATTTTTGCAACGACTGGAGCCGCGCCCGTGCCGACTCCTCCGCCCATCGCCGCCGTTATGAAAATCATATCTGCGCCGACCATCATATTTCTTATCCGTTCCGCGTCATCTTTCGCCGCCTGCTCACCGAGTTCGGGATTTCCGCCCGTGCCTTTTCCGTGAGTTAAATTTGCGCCGATCTGAATGCCGCGAATTGAATTCATCGCAAGCCCGCTCAACGCCGAAGAATCCGTGTTGACCGCGACGAGATCAATGTCTGACAAACCGCTCTCCGCAAGACGTTTCAAAACATTGTTGCCGCCGCCTCCGACTCCAAAAACTTTTATTTTTACGACGGCGCGTCTTATTTTTGCCAAATCCGCCGCGCTTTGTTTGTTCGTCCTAAGGCGCAAGTTTTCCACCGCCTGCCTGAGTGCCGCATCATTTGACCCCATCGCCTTACCGACCCCTTCTGAAATTTTTGCTTTTAGTAATCATTTTTATTCGACAAAGTTTTTGTTTTTTCCTTTAATTAAAAACTTGCACAAAACAAAGAGTGCGGGCTTTTAAAAAATTTTTTCTTATGTTAAGATAGCTAAAAATTTTTTTAGGAGGAGATGAGTATGTTGAAAATTGCTTATGCACAAATGGAAATTGTCGCAGGGCGTCCCGATTTGAACGCGGAAAAAATTTTGAATTACGTTGAGCAGGCTAAGGAAAAAAGTGCCGATATTGTGATTTTTCCCGAGCTCTGCCTGTCCGGAAAGTTTGTCGGAAATAATTTTGAGAAAACTTCTTTCATGAACGACTGCAAATTTTTCGGCGAAAAAATTATTTCTGCGAGCGAAAACATCACGGTCATTTTCGGAAATGTTGACGGAAATTTTGTTGCAAAGAACGGAAAAATTATTTTGAAATCGAACAGCACAAAAATTTTTTCTTCCGAGTTTGGCGAAAAATTTAATTTCTGCATAAAAATTGCGTCGAGACCTTTTTCATTGAGTTTTTATTTGGACGCTCTGAAAATTCCCGAAAAATGCCCGCTGATTTACGTCGGCGCAATCGGTCTTCAAAATACGGGAAAAACTGTTTACGCTTTCGCAGGTGCAAGCGGTGCGCGTAATTCAAGGGGCGAAATTGTTCAACTTGTCCCGCCTTTCGAAGAAGAGTTAAGTTTTATCGATGCGAGCGAAATTGAAAATCTGCCGTTGGTGCCTGTCCCCGACATGTCGGAAAACACGCGAATTTATCGGGCTTTAAATTACGGCGTGAAAAAATTTCTTGAGCAAATCGGCGTTAAAAAAGTTGTCATCGGAATTTCGGGCGGGATTGATTCCGCAGTTGCCGCCGCAGGTTATACGAAACTTTTGGGCGCGGAAAATGTTATTCTTGTGAATATGCCCAGCGTTTTCAATTCCGCGACGACGAAAAATTTGAGTGAACAGCTTGCGAAAAATTTGGGCTGTCAATATTTCGTCGTGCCGATTCAAGAGTCCGTGAATTTTACCGTCAAGCAACTTGAAGGAGTCGGGCTGAACATTTCAAATTTTGTTAAAGAAAATATTCAGGCGCGGGACAGGAGCGGCAGAATTTTGGCGGCGATTGCGGCATCTGTCGGCGGAGTTTTCACCTGCAACGCGAACAAATCCGAAACTACTGTCGGTTACGCGACGCTTTACGGCGACGAGGCGGGATTTTTGTGTGCACTTGCCGATATGTGGAAATTTCAAGTTTACAATATGGCGCGTTATCTTAACGAAAAAATTTATCGTCGCGAAGTCATTCCGCAGGGAATTATCGACATCGTGCCGAGCGCAGAACTTTCCTCCGCGCAGAACGTTGACGAAGGCAAGGGCGATCCGCTGAAATATCCCTACCATGATTTTTTGTTCCGCGCGTTCGTCGAAACTCAAGTCACCCCCGAAGAAATTTTGACTTGGTACGCTGAAGGAGTTTTGGAAGAAAAAATCGGCTGTGAAGTCGGTTTGGTGAAAAAATATTTTTCGACGGCAAAAGATTTTGTCGAAGACCTTGAGCATTGGTGGAAAATTTTCACGGGAATCGCAGTTGCAAAAAGAGTTCAATCTCCGCCGGTTTTGGCTTTGACAGATCGCGCTTTCGGTTCATTCCCCGAAAGTCAAAACGTTACTTACTTTACTCAGGCTTATAAAAATTTGCGGGAAAGAATTTTATAAATTTTTCGTAAAAAAATCAGACCTCCGATTTTTTTCAGAGGTCTTTTTTGATGTAAAAATTTTTTATAACGTGTATTCATACGGTAAATCTTTCAATAAAAATTTTTTAAATGTTACTTTTCTTTGTGCCGCCGGTGTAGTTGCCGGTTTCCGGTGGCTAAGTGACTGACAACTGATAAACTGATCACTGACCACTTCGCATCACGTGAGCGCGGGTTCAGTAATTTAATTTTATGAACACAATTTTTTAATTCGGCTCTGCTTCAGTGCCTTCAACTTCGCCCGTCCAATCGACCAGCCCGCCAAACTCATAAATATTTTTGTAACCGTTTTCAACAAGAATTTTTGCGGAATCTTCCGCGCGACGACCTGTCCAACAATAAATTAAAATTGTTTTATTTTTGTCGGGGATTTTTGAAAAATCTCCTTCGCGAATTTTTTCTATCGGCAACAAAATTGCGTTCGGGATATGTTTTTTATCATATTCCTCTTGAGTCCGCACGTCCAAAATTATCGCGTCGGGATTATTTTTCATCATTTGAATTGCCTCGTCGTGATTTATGTGAGTGTAATTTTTTCCGCAAGCCGTCAAAAAAATTGCTGAAAAAAATATCATCGCGACGACACAAAAAAATTTTTTTGTCATTTCAAGACCTCCGTTAAAGTTTCAATCATTTTCGGAATATCGAGCGGCTTGGCAATGTGGCTGTTCATTCCCGCATCTTTCGCCGCCTGAATATCTTCCGTGAAAGCGTTTGCAGTCATCGCGATAATCGGAATTTTTGCAAGTTTTTTATTTTCAAGAGCGCGAATTTTTTTCGTCGCCTCGTAACCGTTCATCACAGGCATTTGAATATCCATTAAAATTGCGTCGAAGTCGCCGGGCTTTGACGCAGAAATTTTTTCGACGGCAATTTTTCCATTTTCCGCCGTGTCGAGCGTGAAACCGAATTCGGTTAAAATCATCGAGGCAATTTCTCTGTTGACTTCGTTATCTTCAACCAAAAGCAGATGAATTTTTGTAAAATCGATTTCCGCAGAAATTTTTTCTTCGCCGCCGTCAATTTTTTCGTGAATTTCTTCGGCAATCGGGAAATTTATTTTGACGATAAATTCAGTTCCCTTGCCGAGTTCGCTTTTAACGTCAATCGTTCCGCCCATAAGTTCGACGATACTTTTTGTAATCGCCATGCCCAAACCTGTGCCTTGAATCGCGTTGACTGACCTGTCGCGCTCATAAGCCTCAAAAACTTTCGCGGCAAATTCGGGCGTCATTCCGATTCCGGTATCTTTTACGCGAAGTTCATAAAATCCGACTTCGTCCTCCTCACCCGTTTGAGTCAAACTGACGTTAATTTTTCCGCCGGCGGGAGTGAATTTAAAAGAATTACTGACTAAATTTAATAAAACGCGATTGAGTCGTGGAACGTCGCACATAACAAAATTATTTTCAATTTTTTCGACCGTCACCGAGTAATCAATACTTTTCGTCACCATCTGCGTTGAAAATAAATCGCGCAGGTTGTCCATAACTTTTATTAAATCCGACTTTGAAATTTCTAATTCCATTTTTCCGCTCTCAATTCTGCTCATATCGAGAATATCATTTATCAGCGCAAGCAAATGTTTGTTGGAATTTTCGATTTTGTTCAGATACTCTATAACTTGCTCCGGCAAATTTTTTTCTTTTTTGATTAAAGTTGTATAACCGATAATTGCGTTCATCGGAGTTCTTATATCGTGGCTCATATTCGACAAAAAAGTTGACTTCGCGCGGTTGGATTGTTCCGCCTGAATTTTTTTAACTTCCATTTCTTTTTCCCGACGCGTCATCAAATTATAAATGTTGAACATTATCGCCAACGCAATTACGATTAAAAAAATCTGAATTAAATTATTTTTCGTCAAAGAATCGCCGACAAATTCCAGTTGCGCGTCGAGATAATAAATTGAATCGGCTTTTTCTCTTTCACTCGGAATAACTTCATGCTCCAAAAGTTCTTCCGAGTAATAGTCGTTTAAATTTTTCAAAACTTGGTGAGTTGTGTCACTCGTCGCCTGCCGAAGCCAAAGTGTTGACGTGAAAAAAATTAAAAATAACAGCGTCATCCAAACGACGGTCGATTTTCCGAAATTTCTTTTTTTGTCGCGATTGAAAATGTAGCGGAAAAAAATAAATCCAAGAATACTCCAGCAAATTAAAATTAAATATGATTCGGTCGCCATCGCGCTGATTGTGGACCAAAAATTCGGTATCATAAAATAAAGGAAAAAAATTATTGAAACAATCGAGCCGAAAAGTCCGGTAATTTGCACGGGAAAATATTTATTTTTTCGCGCGAGAATGAATGCAACTGCCGAAACGTAAGCGTATGCGATAGTTGCGCCGATTGTGTTCACGTCGATAATCCAACTTATTGCCGTTCGTCCCAAAAAAGGTATCGGCAGAGAAATCAGCAGGATAAAAAATATTGCATTTTTCGGAGTTTTTAAGTCGTTGAGTTTTGAAAATTTTTTCGGCAAAAGATTGTCGCGAGTCATTGCAAAAATTAAACGACTTGCGGCGATTAAATTTCCTGTCAAACCAGTTATCACTGCTGCAAAAACCGTGAGTATAAAAATCGTCACGCCGAAACTTCCGAATAAATTATTTGCGGCGTACAAAGTCGGCAGGGCAACAAATCCGCTCAAATTTTTTAAGTCGTTGATGTATTCAAACCAATTTGAATAATTTTCCGGCAAAAATGCGATCGAAATCATTCCGAGAAAAATATATGTCAAAGTACTCGTCGCAACCGCCGCAATTATCACGGCGAAAGATTTTTTCATGGGAAAATTAAATTCTTCAGTCGAATTTGAAATTGACTCAAAGCCCGCAAATGCCCATGGAGACAAAACCGCGATTCCGAAAATTGCCCACGCCGCATTTTTATCCGGAACAAATGCTGGCTCAATATAAAAAATTTCCGTGCCGTGAAGTGAAGTCGCGATAAAAAATCCGATCAAAACTCCTCCGAACAAAATCACGGCAAAAAAAGTTTGTAAATATGCGACAGTTTTTCCTCCGCGCATACAAATAAATCCGAAAATCCACAGTACTGCAAGCGATAATAACGCCTCGCCGAAAAAAATATCGTAGCCTGCAATTTGATAGTGAAAGCCGAATTGAAAAAAATTTCCCAGCGAATTTCTAAAAATCAGAGGCAAGGCGGTAATATTCGCCCAAATAATCGCGATATAAACCAAAATTAAAAACCATGAGCCCATAAAGCCGTGATCATAACCCAAAATTTTTTTCGCGTAAGTGTAAGTCCCGCCCGCGTCGGGAAAATTTTTCATCATATAAAAATAATTGCAACCGATAAGAAAAATTATAATTCCGCCGACCGCCATTCCAAGCGCAGTTCCCCACGGTCCGGCAATCGGCAAAAAAGTTGTGCCGGGCATGACAAACGCTCCCCAGCCGACTGCACAACCAAAAGATAAAGCCCACACATTCAGCGGCGACAGATATTTTCTTAAACTTCGTTCTTCTTCTGTATCCATTAAAATTTTTTCTCCTCCGCGCTCGCAAATCTTTTTTCTGCAGATTTTACACGAAAAATTTTTTAACTGCAATGAATTTTAACAAGGCAAAAAATTTTTTCTCTTTTTTGCAAAAATAAAAAAAGTACGAACTTTTCGCCCGTACCCTTTTTATGGCAATTTCAGAAAAATTTTGCCTTAGAACTTGTTCACAGCTTCTTAGAGAAAATTTTTTTTATCAGACAGCGTTCCATTCAAATGTTTCACGGTTGGCGGAATATCTTGAGCCGTCCGCAAGCTGATAAAGTTCACCCGCCCCCGTAACGTTTATAGAGCCGCCGTCGCTTAAATTAAACGCAACCGATTCTTCAGAAATATTCGTACTCAAAATTTGCTCCAAAGAAATATCCGACAAGAAAATCAAATCGCCTTCCCCTGCGTTCCGAATAACATCGTTGCCGTCGCCGAGCGCGTATATAAAGGTATCGCCTGCCGTGCCGCCTTCAAGGTAATCATCGCCTTTACCGCCCCACAAAGTTGACTTGCCGCTCCCTGCAAAAATCGTGTCGTTATCGACTGAACCTGTTATCGACGTGTTACCGGCACCTCCCTTTATGGAATGAACATTGTTAATCCAAAGGTGTACGTTTTCAAGTTCGTATTCAGTGTCAACAGTAACGTTCACGTCCTGCGCAATGTTGCTGAAGTCTACGCCGTGATTAGCCGTCGTCGTTCCGCCGACAAAGTACAGCCCTTGCTTGTAATCGTTGCGAATTGCCAAGTCGTTATCGGTGACCGAGTACCATTCGTCCTCAGCAAGCACAACCGCCGATGCCAACGTCACCTGCGGGTTTTGCGTGTGGCAAAGTTCGATTTTCGCCGTGTGATGAATGTCGCTGAAAGTGACCGAGTCCGTGCTTGAGAGGAACGTCAACCCGCTCTCGGAAAAGTCAACTCCCGGCGGAGATTGCGTAATATAAAGCGTGTCCGCTCCTTCGCCGAAACCGGGCGTAAAGCCCTCAACAGTTGTCTTGCCGCTGAAAATCAAGACTTCAGAATTTCCGTTCAAGTTAACAATATTTTCACCGGCACCGGCATCAATAGTCACGTTCGCACCGTTCGTTGAAATCGTGTCACTGTAAGAAGTGCCGCGCAAATAAATCGAATCGGTTTCGTTGTCAATGTTCACACCTTCGCCGTCAGCCTCTGCAACAAAACTGAACAGCGCATTTGCATAACCTGCGGGATCGTATAAACCGGCCAGTGCGTGTGGTGCTCCGCCGACTATGTACTGTTCCTTAACCTCTGCGCCCGAAGCCTCATAAAGCGCGGAAAGCATACTTACCGGTGCAACTGCGTCTTCACTTCCTGAAATGAACATTGAAGGCACCGTGACAGAAGAAATTGAGTTAATCGGAGCGGCATCGTGCAGATAGTAACCGGTCAAACTTGCGGAAACGGGATCAAGAGCCGCAATAACTTCCGTCGGATAGTGCAAAACAGCGTCATTTACCAAGCCGAAAGTTTCCATAACGCTGCTGTAACCGCAATCTTCGACAAGCGACGTGACATTTACTGCATCGGAGCGTGCGGCGGCAAGCATTGCGGTAGCCGCTCCCATTGATACGCCGTGCAAAGTTATCTTGGCATTTGCATTTCTGCGAGCAATTTCCTGCGTCCAAAGTGCAACGTCCGCACTCTCGGCAGTACCCATCGTCAACCATTCGCCTTCTGATTCACCTGCGGCGCGTTGATCAATCATCAAAACGTTGTAGCCGTTGTCCAAGTAAGAACCCAGATAAGGATACATCGCTTTGTGATTATTGCCGTAGCCGTGAATCAGCATAACCCATTTATCATTAGAATTTTCGGGCGTGTAGTGAACGGCGTGGAGATTTAAACTGTCCGAAGAAGTGATATTCCAGTCTTCTTTGTCGGCGTAATTTGTCGGCTCTTCGAACACTTCATCCGGGCTGAAAGCAATCCCCGCCATTACGGGATAACCTGCCTCTGTGCGTTTCAAAATGACTTCCGCCAACTCGACGAGAGGATTTTTATCGGCTTCAATATTCGGGGCAGACAGATTCGCCGCGTCAATCAAAGTTATTCTGCTGTCGCCTACCGTTACAATTAAATCATTGCCGCTCTTCACTGAAGATGCCTCGCCGTTAATTTTCAGCGTATCGTCCGCGCTGAAATTGACAATCGTGTCGTTGCCGTCGCCGGATGAGTAAATAAAGGTATCGCCTGCCGTACCGCCTTCAAGATAATCGTCGCCTTCATTTCCCCATAAAGTCGCTCGACCGCTCCCCGCAATTATCGTGTCATTTTTGCTTGAACCTGTTATCGAGGTGTCGCCCGCGCCGCCGATTATCGAATAAATGTTATTGACCCAGTAAGTGACGCCTTCTTTTTCGTACTCCGTATCCAATGTCACGTCGAGAGCTTCGCTGATGTTGCCGAAATTTATTCCTTGATTGGGTGAGGCATCTGCGCCGACAAAATAAGTTTCCTGGCGTACAGTTGAATCTTCATCAACAAAATCTCCTTCTTCGACGGCGTACCACGAATTTGCGGGCAGGAAAACCGCTTTGGCAAGTTTATTTTCTTTTTCGTAATAGAAATTTAATTTCGTTACGTTGTGAGCATCTGAAAATGTAAATTTACTGTAATTATCGTCGCCGTCGGTATCATAAAGCGTAAAACCGTCGGTCATAAATTCACAGGCGGGCGCGTTGTTGTTGAAATAAACAGTATCCGTACCCTCGCCGAATCCAAAGTGGAATCCTTCGACAGTCGTGTTGCCGTTGAAGATAATATAAGAACCTGTGCTTGTATTTTCGGGGTCAGGTACATTAAAGTTAATTAAATTATTTCCTGAACCGCCGTTGATTGTATTATTCAGTCCGCAAGTAATAATCGTGTCGTTACCTTCACCGCCGTCGATTGTAGAATTATTTGTATAAGCCGTGTTAATTGAATCATCTCCGTTACCGCCGAAAATTGTTGCATAACCGCCCATTGCCCAATTATTCGAGGGATTATTCGCCAAACGCCCGATAATTATGTCATTACCGTCACCGCCGTCTGCAAAAGTTTTATGTCCGCGACTTACAACGATTAAGTCATTGCCTGCGTCGCCATAAATTGTCGGGTTGTAAGTATGATGGTTATAAACTGTGTCATCACCTGCGCCCGCGTAAATTAAATTTCCGTATTCAGCCGCCGTAACTGTGCTGTCAACATTGTTGCTGACAGAGTCGTTTCCGCCGAGAGCCTCAATCGTGACTTTTGTTCCTCTGTTTAAAATTGTATCGGCATCTTCGGTACCGATTACCAAAGAATTGTCATTGAAAGCGTTGTCGATATGATTTTCATCAGCAAGCAAAGCCGAGCCGTCCGAAGTGCCGACAATAATATCTCCTGCGTTCGCGTCAATCGTGGCAGAATTTACGACGTAAGTTCCCGCATCAGAAACTTGAATACCGGAATTGTAATCGAGTCCGTAAACTTCGTAACCGTTTTCATTCGCGTATATCGAAACATTTTCGTCGTCGATAACTTGAAAAGCCGGATTGCCGTTGATTGAAACTTCATGCGCCGTGAAATTTCCGGTGACCATTCCGTTCAAGTCGTCGAAACCT
>CAJOCT010000032.1 GCA_905236725.1 uncultured Selenomonadaceae bacterium
AGTGAATCAGCTTGCGTATATTACTACTTTACTTCCCACTTGTCAACCCCTTTTCAAAAAAATTTTTTTCGCCCATAAAACCGCATCACTGCGCCGTTTGTTGCCGAAAATAAAAAAAGTCGGGGGAAATTTTTCCTCGACTTTTTCGGATTTCTCAGAGAAAAAATTTTATTCTGCGAAAGTGATTAAGTTTTCTTGAGAAAGTTTTTCGGAAGAATTAAATTCAAATTCGCCGACAAGATTATTTTCGACAATCGCGCCGAGATTATCGCCGATTAAATAACTTTGCGTTGAGACGTTGCCGCTTGAATCTTCAATCGTGATATTTTTTCCCTTGCCGTTTTTGACGGTCAAAGTTCCGCTGCCGATTTTAAAAATAACGTCCTTGCCGCTGTAAGTTGTTTTGCTGATTGAGCCGGAAGTAATTTTAATTTTATCGGCAGAAGTGTAATCGGTAATGACATCTTTGCCCGTACTTTTGGCGTAAACGAAAACATCTGTGCCCTTGCCACCGGTCAAAGTGTCATTGTCGTCGCCGCCGAATAAAGTATCAGCACCCGCGCCGCCACTCAAATAGTCTTCGTCATCGCCGCCCGACAAATAATCATTGCCGCTTCCGCCGAGCAGAGTGTCATTTTCGTCACCGCCGTAAATTGAATCATTGCCGTAACTGCCCGACAAATAATCTTTACCGCTGCCACCGAGCAAAGTATCATTACCTGCGCCGCCGAAAACAGAGTCATTGCCGTAACCGCCCGACAAATAGTCTGCGCCGTAACTGCCGATTAAAGTATCTGCACCTTTTCCGCCTGAAAGTGAATCGTTACCCTTGCCGCCGGACAAATAGTCATTTCCGTAACCGCCGAGCAAACTGTCCGCGCCTTTGTTGCCGATAATCGTATCTGCGCCCGCGTTGCCGATTATTGTATCCGCGCCGCTTCCGCCTTTGAGAGAATTTGCGTATTTGTTGCCGATAATTTCAATTCCCGCAGTTGTTTTGCTTGCGTCAACTTTCGTGACAGTCGAGGCATAATCTGAAAGATCAATTTCATCGTCCGTGTAATCGGTGTCGAGTTTTACAACGCCGCCGGAAACAGTCGCGCCGGTCGAGTCGCCGTCGTCAGAATCGGTTGTACCGCTCAATGCAGAGCCGTTGACCAAAATGCTGTAACCGTTCGTTATGACGTTAGAGGCATCTCCGTCGAAAGAAGAAATTTCAGTGTCGCCCGTCAAATACCATTTGCAACCGCTTGCAAGAGTGACGTTGACAGTGCCGACTGAAGTTGAAACGCTTGAGCCGCTTGAGTTTGTAATACTCCCGCCGATACTGCCCGTAAAAGTTGAGGAAGAAGACAAATTTAAATTCAAAGTGGAATCGTCGCCGACCAAAATTTTTCCGCTCAAAGTCTGCCCGCTCGCATTGACGGTTGCAACATTTGACGCACCGCTCCAGCCGTCATCGCAAACAGAAAGTAAAATTCCGTCCGAATCGGTGTTGTTAATCGTCACGCCGTCGAGATTTATAATTGCAGTCGTGTTGGTGACGTGGAAGACGTGACCGGATTTACTGTTAATTGTTCCGCCCGTCATGGTGAAAGTTGAAGTTCCTTCCGAAGAATCGCCCGACATCGACTGATAAATCATAATCGTATCGAGAAATTTTGCGTTGCCGTTAGTTTGACTGTTGCTCGCGGTCAAAGTGCAATTCGTCAAGGCAACCGAATTTTGTCCCTCAATGCAAACGCCTTCGGATTTATTTGAAGTCAAAGTCGCGCCGCTGACTGAAACTTCAGCCGTCGAATAAATTGCGGGCGAACCCAAACCGCTTGAAGTGTAACTGCCTCCGCTGACAGAAACGGTGCCGCCGCCTCTGTCCGTGCGAATCGGCGCGGAAGATTGCCCGGTCGTCGTGATTGTCAAATTTTTTGCTTTGGTAACGCCGCCGCCCGTCGTCATAATTCCGCCGGAACCGTTGCCCGTCGTTTTAATCGTGACATTTTCGACGTAAACAGTTGTGCCGTCACCTGCCGCGCCGTTTTGTCCGCCGTTGCCGCCGTAAGAAAAAATTCCGTTCGCACCCGCCGCACTCGTCGTAACAGTTCCGCCGCTTATCGTAGTTGTTCCGCCGTCCTTCGCGCAGATCGCAGAATTTACGCCGTAAAAACTTTCATCATCGCCTGCAGAAGTTCCGCCCGATTTTGTGACAGTCGCACTTTTGACAACAACTTTCCCGCTCGCTGTGATGAGCAGTGCATTTTCTCCGCTCGTCGTCGATTTATAAGTTTTACTTGAATAAGTGCCCGCCGAAGAAATTTCCGTCGCGCCGCTCCAAGTCACGTTTGAAGAAGAACTGCCGCCGCCGCTTCCGCCGTCGGGAGGACCCCCGCCCGGTGCGTCGTTCAAATAAATTACTTTTTCCATAAAAAAAACCTCCCTGAATGTTTATAAAATTTAAAGGCCGAAAATTTTTATATTCGGCAATTCTTCCAAAAGATTTATTTTGTACGCAAATTTATAAAAAGTTTTCAGCGCGTCAAGTCCCGCGTCCGTCAAATTCCATTTAATCGCGCCGCCGAGATAATTATCAAGTTCGTCGAAAGTGAAAGGCTTTTTGTCGAGGACGGAATTTATCGCGGCAGATTTATTTTTTAGCCCGTACTCAAATCCTTGAGAAATTTTTTCGCAAATTTTTTGAAGAAGTTCGGGCGAATTTTCGGAAAAACTTTTTCTAGCCGCAAAAACCGCATAAACCATTTGCCCGCCCGTCATTTTATGCCATTCGTGACCCAAGTCGTAATAAAAAAATTTTTCGTCCCTGTGCAGATGAATTTGCAAAGCATCGTCGCCGATAAAGAGCGCGGCAGTCGAATCGTCGGGAATAAGTTTTTCGACAGATAAATTTTGCACGTCGTAAATCGGGGAAATTTTATAACCTTCACTCAAAATAATTTTCAGCAGACAATGTGCCGTTGCAGATTTCGCCGTGATGGAAATTTTTTCGCCGTCGAATTCTTTAATTGACTTTCGCGAAACTAAAATTATGCTCGTGACGTCTTCATCTGCGCGAATACAAAAATTCGGCAACATAATTAAATTTTTGCTTTGACGCGCGTATTCAATCGACGACATCAAACTCACGTCAAGCAAATTTTTTTTCATCATTTCATTAACAACAGCCGGAACAGAATCGGTCAATACAAATTCATTTGCGAAAATTTTTTTATAAGCATAAGTCAAAGGCAGTACGTTCAAAAAACCGATATGCCCGACTCTCGGCAAGTTCATTTTTAAAATCTCCTTTCGTCAATCGTCACTTTGCCAAAATTCGCCGGTTAAAATGTCCATGCAAGAAATTCGACCTTGCGGCAAAAATGAGCCGGTATCAAGCAAAGTAATTTTGTTCGGCAGACGAATCGGTGCGTACGGATCTCTTTTTTCAAGGCCGGGAATTTCTCCGAGATAAGCTGTCGGAGTGTGACCTGCTACAACTTCAGCCGTGCCGCTGTAATAATTGTAAAATTTTTCGCGAATCCATAACAGTGACTCTTCGTCCTGATCCTCCAGCGATTTATACGGATTTAAGCCCGCGTGAACAAAAATATATTCCTGTCCGTCCACAAACATTTGATGATAAAACGGGCGATTGTAGATAAATTTCAACGCCTGTTTTAAAAAACTCGGATCGTGTTTATCCCACTCGTCAATTTCTGCCTTCGTTCGATTTCCGCCATTCGGCAACCAAATAGTTGACTCAAAATTTCCGAGCAGATAATAAAAAAGCATCATCTGTTCATGATTTCCGCGAAGTGCGACAACATTTTTCATTTCAGAAATTTTCATCGCCCATTGCAAGCAGTGTAAATTTTCGTCGCCGCGGTCAACGTAATCGCCGAGCAAAATTAAAAAATCTTTCTCCGAATCGAAATTTATTTTATTGAAAACTGAAGACAGTCGCTTAAAATTTCCGTGAATGTCACCGATAGCCAAAATTCGCCTGTAATCCAAAAAAAATCACCCCAGTTTAGTTGTCAGTCGAAAGTTTTCAGTCGTCAGAAAATTTGTCATTCTCTAAAGACTAATCACTAAAAACCAATTACTAATTACTGAGATGATTATAACACATTAAATTAAATTTTATTAAATAAAATGCGTGAGATTTTAATTTTTTTCGACTTCAAGCAAAAGTTTTTCCACGTAAGTCGGCAGGTAAAATGCGCCGCGATGAACTTTTGTATTGTAATATTTCGTCTGCAAATTTAAATTTTCCCAGCGTTTAAAATCAATGTCGGCAGTCGGATAAAATTTTTTCGACGCAAAACCGAAAAGCCAATGCCCCGAAGGATAAGTCGGAATGTGAACTTGATAAACTCGACTTATCGGGAAAGAACTCAAAATTCTTTTATGCGCCCGTTGCATTGCGACGGCATCTTTTTTGTAGTAAGGATTTTCATGCTGATTTACCATAATTCCGTAATCTTTCAGCGCGTTGCAACAGTTGCCGTAAAATTCCCGCGTGAAAAGCCCTTCAACCGGTCCGAAAGGGTCAGTCGAATCGACAATTATCAAGTCATATTTATTTTCACAGCGACGAACGAATTTTAAACCGTCCTCGAAAAAAATTTCGACGTGCGGATTGTCCAGGCAGGCGGCAGTTTGCGGAATAAATTTTTTGCAGGCGCGGACAACTGTTTCGTCTTGTTCGACGAGATCAATTTTTTCAATCGCGTCATATTTCAAAAGTTCTCGCGCAGTTCCCCCGTCACCGCCGCCGACCAGCAAAACTTTTTTTATTTCGGGATTGACGCACATCGGCACGTGAGAAATCATTTCGTGATAAATAAATTCGTCTTTTTCGGTGAGCATAATTTGCCCGTCCAAAACTAAAATCCTGCCGAATTCCGCCGATTCAAAAATATCCACGCGCTGAAATTCGCTGACTTCGCTGAAAAGTTGCCTGTCAACCTTAATCGAAAATTTTACGTTCGGCGTGTGATTTTCCGAAAACCAAAGTTCCATAAAAAAATTTCCTCCTCAACGAATTTCAAATTCCATATCATTTCTGAGCATAATCGCTTCGCTGATATGTTTCACGGTGATAAGTTCCGCGCCGTTGTCCAAGTCCGCGATCGTCCTGCCGACTTTTTTTATCCTGTCGTAAGAGCGTGCGGAAAGTTTTTTCGTCTCAAAAACTTCCTTGAGTTTTTTTTCCGCGTCAACCGTCAAATTACAAAGTTCCTGCACCATCGCGTGATTCATCTGCGCGTTGCAAAAAAGATGATATTTTTCAAGGCGTTTGGTTTGAATTTTTCGAGCGGCAGAAACTCTTTCGCGAATTTTTTCACTCGGCTCGGATTTTCTTTTTGAGCTTAAATCTTCGTACTTGACGCGCGGGACTCTGATATGAATATCGATTCTGTCGAGGAGCGGTCCGGAAATTTTCCGCGTGTATCTTTTAATTTCGACGGTCGAGCAGTTGCAGGGATGATCTTTGTCGCCGTTCCAACCGCAAGGACAAGGATTCATCGCGCAAATTAAAATCATACTTGAAGGGAAAGTCAAAGTTCCGTTTACCCTGCTGATGGTAATTTGTCTTTCTTCGAGCGGTTCGCGCAGAGCTTCGAGGACGGTATTTTTAAATTCGGGAAATTCGTCCAAAAATAAAACGCCGTGATGAGCCAACGTAACTTGTCCGGGCTTGGGAATTGTTCCGCCGCCGATAATCGCCGCAGTTGACGCATCGTGATTTGGATTTTGAAAAGGTCTTTTCGTAATCAAGCCGCCGTTTTTGCCGAGTTTTCCCGCGACGCTGTAAATTTTCGTGACTTCCAAAGCCTCTTCGCGAGTGAGTTCCGGCAAAATTGAACTCATTCTTTTCGCCAACATAGTTTTTCCCGAGCCGGGCACTCCGACCATCAAAACGTTGTGACCGCCCGCCGCCGCAATTTCCAACGCCCTTTTCGCCATAAATTGCCCCTGCACGTCAGAAAAATCGTCGACGATTTCCACAAATCCTTCATCGTGTTCAATCGGTTGGGGCTTCGCGGGATAAAGGTCGGCCTCTTCGTTCAAAAATTCGACAAGCTCCAATAAATCATTCGGCGCGTAAACTTCGAGCCCGTCCACAAGTAAAGCCTCGTTGATGTTGTCATGCGCGACGACGATTTTTTTAAAGCCTTCGTCACGCGCCTTTATAGCCATCGGCAAAATTCCGTCAACTCTGCAAAGTCTGCCGTCAAGCGAAAGTTCCGCGATAAAAACGAATGACAAAATTTTTTCTGCGGAAATTCTGCCTTGCGATGCCAAAAATCCTATTGCAATCGGCAAGTCGAGACCGGCACTTTCTTTTTTTATTTCGGCGGGCGCAAGGTTGACGGTAATTTTTTCAGCCCGCGTCCTCAAGCCGGAATTTTTTATTGCAGTTTTTACGCGCTCTTTGGATTCACGAACAGAACCGACAGGCAAGCCGACAATATCAAAAGAAGGCAAGCCGTTCGCGCTGTCAACTTCAACCGTAATAATTAAGCCGTCAACGCCGATAGTGCTTGCCCCGAAAGTTTTTGCGTACAAATTTTTCCCTCCCCGTCAAAAATCTGTGATAACTTCAAAAGCGTTTTCGATATGGCGAATTTTAAATTCTTTTCCGTCAGAATAAACTTCAATCACATCGAAACGACAGGCGCGGTCAGAATAAATTTCGTCCTGCAAAAAAACACTCGCCGCCTGAATAATTTTTTTCTGCTTGCGAAGATTAACCGCCTCCGCAGGCAGACCGCGACGAGTGTTTGAACGTGTTTTTACTTCGACGAAAATAATTTTTTCGTCAAGTTCGGCGATTATGTCAATTTCCGCAGTTTGAACACGAAAATTTTTTGCAAGAATCTTGTAACCGTTTTTTTTGAGATATTCAGCCGCAAAATTTTCTCCCGCATCTCCGAGAATTTTTGTAAACTCCGACATTTAAATTTCTGTGACGACTTCGGAAATTTCGCGGCGATCTTCGTGACGGTTAGAGGGTTTTGCATCTTCTGCCGGATAACCTATCGGGAAAAGCGCAATCATCTCATAATTTTTCATTTCGGGGATAAGTTCCTGAAGTTTCGGCGCGTCGAACCAGCCGACCCAAGTTGAGCCGAGTCCTTCATCTTGAACGGCAAGCCAAATATGAGTTGCGATAATTGAGCCGTCAATAAGCCCGAAATTCATTTCATCAAAAGGACGGACGAAAGATTTTTTCATATCAACGCCGACCGCCAAAATTAAACCCGCTCCGAAAGTGAAATTTGTAGTCTGCTTAACTTTTTCGATACCTTCAGCCGAAGAAATTTTCCAGATTTTATAAGGCTGAATATTTTTCGCGGTAGGTGCGGAAATTGCCGCCTGTAAAATTCTCTCGATTTTTTCCGCCTCAATCGGCTTGTCAGTCAACTTTCTGCAAGAATATCTTTCTTTCGCCAATTCCAAAAAGTTTTTCATAAAATTTTCCTCCTAAAAATTATTTTTTGTCAAAAACTGACAACTGACCACTGACAACTAAAAACTACTTATCAAATTCACCGCGAATATCTTCATTCGGCGGCGCAATAGGATAATTTCCGCTGAAACACGCATCGCAAATCGGCAATCCGCCCGACATTTCTTTCAACGCCTCAAGCGGCAAATATCCCAAAGAATCCGCGCCGATAATTTTGCAAATTTCTTCGACAGTCCGCCCGTTTGCTATCAACTGATTTTCATCGGGAATATCAATCCCGAAATAGCACGGGTGATAAAAAGGCGGCGCAGATACTCGCATATGAATTTCCTTCGCGCCCGCATTTCTAAGCATTTCGACAATTTGATTGCTCGTTGTCCCGCGAACGATTGAATCATCGATAATAATAATTTTTTTACCCGCAACGACTTCGCGCAGAGCATTTAATTTAACTTGAACGCTTTTTACGCGACTGGACTGTTTCGGCTTGATAAAAGTTCTGCCGACGTAAGTATTTTTCGTGAAGGCGATTCCGTAAGGTATGCCCGACTCCATCGAGTAACCGACCGCCGCCATATTTCCCGACTCCGGCACGCCCACAACCAAATCCGCCTCGACGGGGTGAGTTTTCGCCAAAATTTTTCCCGCGATAATCCTCGACTTTGTTACGCTCATTCCGTCAAAAGTTGTATCGGGTCTGCAAAAATAAATGTACTCAAAAATACAGCGCGCAGTTTTATTTTCGGGTAAAGCCAATTCCAAATTCGACTCAATTTTACCGTCAGAAGAAATTGTGACGACTTCGCCGGGCAAAACGTCGCGGACAAATTCGGCGTTAATCGTTTCAAGCGCACAAGTTTCGGAAGTGATTATGTACGCGTTATCAAGTTTGCCGATGACGAGCGGACGAAATCCCCACGGATCGCGAGCCCCGATAAGTTTGCGCGGACTTGCAACGACAAGAGAGTATGAGCCTTGAACTTTTCGCAACGCTTTAACGGTCGCTTCTTGTGCGGTTTTTGAGTGAATACGTTCCCGCGCAATGTGATAGGCGATAGTTTCGCTGTCGGTGGTAGTTTGAAAAATTGCGCCGCCCATCGCCAATTCCCGCCGAAGTTTGGGAGCATTAGTCAAATTTCCGTTATGAGCAAGTACCAGCGTGCCTTTTATGTAAGCCAAAACAAGAGGTTGAGAATTTTCGCGAGTCGATGCGCCGGCAGTCGAATAACGAACGTGACCGACCCCGAGATTGCCTTTCAGCCTCGAAATATTTTCTTCGTTGAAAACCTTGTTGACGCGCCCCAAATCTTTATGGCAAAAAACTTTATCAACATCATCAAAAGTATTCGTGACGGCAATTCCCGCACTTTCCTGTCCGCGATGCTGAAGCGCATAAAGCCCGTAATAAATCGTCGTGGCAACGTCTCCGCCGCTCAAATCGTACATTCCGAAAACGCCGCAATCTTCGCCGAAAGAATAATCTGTTGCTCCAAAGTCCATAGGATTTCGACCCCCTTGCCAAAATCGGCAAAATTTGTGTTTCAATTATATTCAAGTGGATTTCCTTTGTCAAAACCGATTGACTTTAAAATATTTTCTGTGCTAACATTACCGGCAAATCAATTTTAGGTGGTTTTTAAATTGTTCGGTTTGAAAGATTTCTTGACGGCTATGGTGCTTGCGTTCCTCTGCCTTTTGATAAAAATAACGCCCGCCTGCGCCGCTCAAGTTGAAATATTTATACCCACTGAAGATTATTCGGTGGAAATAGTTACGGTCGATTCAGAAAAAAATGATACGATACATTCCCCGCCGCCGGAAGATTACGAAGAAAACATAGTTACACCTGATAAAATGCGAATTTCTCTGACGGTAGAAGAAAATACTACGGTCGAAACTTTTTATCCTTTAGAAGAGGCGGATTACGGACAATATGTAGTCGAATCGACTTCTGCGGGTGAGGATGTTTTGGTTATGATCCCGCTTATCACGCAAGACACAATGATTGACGGCATTAACTCGCAAGAAGTTACAATGGCGTTGGCTTTGAGTGCGACAGATTTCCCTTCCGATAATGGCAATAAGTCAATGGCTCAATTAGGTTTAATGTGGTTTTTTTGATAAAACACAAGATGTATCTGAATAAAATATTACTTTTTCAAAGTTTCCAGCCACACGATTAAAACCGAAATATCTGCGGGCGAAACTCCCGAAATTCGACTTGCTTGACCGATTGAACGCGGTCGAATTTGCGAAAGTTTTTCACGCGCCTCGACTCTTAAGTTTTGCATTGAATTATAGTCAATGTCGGCAGGAATGATTTTTGATTCGAGTTTATCGAGTTTTTCGGCCGATTCTGCCTGTTTTTCTATGTATCCCTTGTAAAACAGCGAAATTTCTACCTGTCTTGCGGCAGATTGTGAAATTTGCGGCAAGTCGAAAAGTCTGCAAATTGTTTCACATGAAACATTTGGACGGCGCATAAGTTCGGAAAGCGGCATTGTGTTATGAATTTCGCCGATTCCCGCCGCGATAAGTTTTTCGTTCGTTTCATTACTTGGCGTGATGATTATTTCTTCAAATTTATCAGTTATACTTTGAATTTCAGCCTGTTTTTGTTCAAAACGTTCTTTGCGTTCGGGAGATGCAAGACCAATTCTGATTGCGTGCGGAGTTAATCTTAAATCGGCGTTATCCTGACGCAAAAGTAATCTGTATTCGGCGCGAGAAGTCATCATGCGATAAGGTTCATTTGTCCCTTTCGTGACGAGGTCGTCAATTAAAACGCCGATATATCCTTCAGACCTTTTCAAAATGAGCGGTTCGGTTTTTTTTACGAAGGCCGCCGCATTTATCCCCGCAATAATTCCCTGTGCCGCCGCCTCCTCATAACCTGAAGTGCCGTTCGATTGTCCTGCGGAAAAAAATCCCGAAATATTTTTAAATTCTAAAGTCGGCTTAAGTTGTAAGGGATCTATACAATCGTACTCAATAGCGTAGCCGTGTCTCATAATTTTGGCATTTTCCAAGCCGGGTATCGTGTGCAGAAAATCAATTTGAACGTCGGCGGGCATGCTCGTTGACATTCCTTGAACGTAATATTCCTGTGTGTTCAATCCTTCCGGCTCAAGGAAAAGTTGATGACGCTCTTTATCGGGAAAGCGGATAATTTTTGACTCGATCGACGGGCAGTAGCGCGGTCCAACGCCTTCGATGATGCCATTTGCCATAGGTGCACGATGTAAGTTTTTTCTCAAAATTTCGTGAGTTCTTTCATTTGTGTAAGTTAAATAGCAGAAAATTTGATTTTTAACAGGCGTATCTGTCATAAAAGAAAAATTTTGCATACCTTCATCGCCGTGCTGAATTTCCATTTTATCAAAATCTACCGTTCTTCCGTCAACTCTTGCAGGTGTACCTGTTTTAAATCGCATCAATTTAATATCTAAAGTTTTTAATGATTCTGCAAGATGAATTGAGGCTCTTTGTCCGTTAGGTCCGCCGTCAAAAATACTTTCGCCGATGATGATTCTTCCGCTTAAATAAGTTCCCGAAGCCAAAATTACTGTATCGCTCAAAAAAGTTTCGCCGGTTTCAGCAGTTACACCTGTAATTTTAGCGTTTTCGACAAGAATTTTTTCGATTAAAAGTTGCTTTATATCCAAATTTTTTGTATTTTCACAGGTATGTTTCATAAAAGCCTGGTAAATTTTTTTGTCGGCTTGGGCTCGGAGTGCTTGAACTGCAAAACCTTTTCCCGTGTTCAAAGTGCGAAACTGTATGCAGGTTTTATCGGCGGCAATTCCCATTTCTCCGCCCAATGCGTCAATTTCTCTTACCAAATGACCTTTCGCAGGTCCGCCGATTGACGGATTGCAAGGCATCATCGCCAAATTTTCCAACGATAAAGTTGTTAAAAGCGTTTTACAGCCAAGCCGCGCTGACGCAAGTGCCGCCTCTATTCCCGCGTGTCCCGCGCCGATTACTATTACTTCATATTTGTCGGCAATAAACATAAAAAATTTTTTCCTCCTTAAAAATTATTTTCCGATACAAAACTTGGAAAAAATTTCGTTCAAAACATCTTCGCTGACAGATTCGCCTGTAATTTCGCTTAAAAGTTCAAGTACAGCTCGTAAATCAATAGAAATGAAGTCAATTCCGATATTTTTTTCGACAGTATTTTTTGCTTCCCGCAAATGTTTTAAAGCGCGTCGCAGTAAATCAATTTCTCTTTCGTCGCTGATGAAAACATTTTCTCTGTCAAAGGATCCGACTTTTTCCACAATCGCGTCGAAAAGTTTTTCCATTCCCGCACCGGTTTTTGTCGAAATATAAATTGCTTTTTTATCGGTATAACTGCGAATTTGCTCAAAATTTAAAATTTGCGGTAAATCCGATTTAGTCAATAAAATAATCGCGTCTTTGTCTTTGAGTAAAGAAAAAATTTCTTCGTCCTCTAGAGAAAGTTTTTTTGAACCGTCAAATAACGCAAGAATCAGTTCGGCATTTTTCGCATAATCTTTAGCGCGTTCAATTCCGATTTTTTCGACGATATTATCAGAATTTCTGATGCCTGCGGTATCGATAATTTTTAAAGGTATACCGCGAATATTTACAAATTCTTCGATACTGTCGCGAGTCGTGCCGGGAATTTCTGTAACAATGGCGCGATCTGTTTCTGCCAAAAAATTTAATAAACTTGACTTACCTACGTTAGGTTTTCCGATAATCGCCGTTTCCAGACCTTCACGCAAAATTTTTCCGCCGTGAGAATTTTTCAGTAAATCTTCCATTTTCTCCAGTTGTACTGAAATTTTTTGCTGAATTTCGTCAATAAAAACTTCGTCAATGTCATCTTCCGGAAAATCGATAACAGCTTCAATATGCGCCAAGATTTCCAAAATTTCGCCGCGAATTTCGCGGATTTTTTTTGAATTTTTTCCCGCCAATCGATTTTGCGCAATACTTAAAGCTGTAGAAGTTTTCGACTGAATCACGTCCAAAACGGCTTGAGCTTGCGATAAATCAATTCTACCGTTCAAAAAAGCACGCTTTGTAAATTCTCCGCGCTCGGCAAGTCTTGCGCCCGCTTCCAACGTCAAAGTCAAAATTTCGCGCAAAACCACGCTTCCGCCGTGACTTTGAATTTCCACCACATCTTCTTTTGTGTAAGATTTCGGCGCACGCATTATCAAGACGATTGCCTCGTCAATAATTTTTCCGTCAAAATTTTTTACATACCCGAAAACTGCAGTTTTAGAAGGTACATCATTTAAATTTTGCCGATTAAGTGAAAAAAAAATTTTGTCGGCAATTTTTATGGAATTTTCGCCGCTCATTCGCACAATTCCGATTCCCGAATTTCCTGCAGCCGTCGCAATCGCGCTTATAGTTTCTTCAGTTTTCAAATTATCACCTCGAACAAATTATAGGCGAAAAATTTTTTATTCGCAAATTTTTGACTTTACCAAAACGCTTTAACGTGATACAATTCGGGCTAACGATTTGAGTGGAAAGGAAGGAAATTTTTTCACCGCAAAAGTTTGTCCTGTTGTTGACAAGGAGGTTTTGGAAATGGATTTTACAACAATAGGGACGATTGCTTCTTATCTTAAACAAAAAAATATAAAATTCGCAGCAGATCATAAAATAAAAACCGGGCAAAAAGTGACGGACGACAACGGAAGTTTAAATTTTGTCAAAAGTAATACATCAGATCAGGTCGATACAAAAAAAAGATCCGAGCAAGAAATCGCTTCGGCGAGAATTGCGAGCATAAAACAAAAATTGGCGAACGGTCAAAAACTTTCCAATGAAGAATTAAGTTATTTGCATTCAAGGGAACCGAAAACCTACAAAAAAGCTAAACGTGCGGACGAAGCGCGAGAGGAACTGAAAAGCGAACTCCGAAAGGCAAAAACCAAGCAGGAAGCCAAGCAGGCCGTGACGCAGGCTATGATAAGGGCTTCGGCGCAGGCAAGTGCGGATATTGCCGATTATAAATCAAATTCAAAATCTCCGGGTTCAAGTAACGGCGTTGAAAAAAATACGAGCTTTTTCGGCGGGGAAGTTGACGGTCTGACAAACGCACTTAATACGACTTTTGCCGAAAACTGGGGATATACCGAAGAAAATAACGTCGATCTTGCGAATGTCGAAAGTTCGAAAGAAAATAATTTTTCCGATGTCACTCCTTATATTCGGCAGTCAAAAAACATTTCCAAAAATTTATTATTGAAAAATAAAAATTCCGATGATGAATCGCCGCAGAACGTTATGGAAAGGTTTATCATGACAATTCGCGCTTTGGAAGCAACTTGGGCAGAATTTACAAATTCCAAAGAATATGCAGAACTTCCCGACAACAAGCGCGAGGAAGAAATTTTAAATATTTTGGGCGATAAGGCAAAAAATCATTACAAGCAAATTGAAAAGCCGGACGCAACGACTTTAAACGCGGTTTCGGCTTATCGGACTTCGATGCTGTTCAGGACTTCTCAATTTGTAGTTTTGCCTTTGCCGAAATTTGACGGTTCGAAGAAATAAAAAAATCTCCTACTTGATTTAAAATCTTGTGAGGAGATTTTTTTTGCTGTTCCCTGTCCGCTGTACCCTATTTATGTTCGTCCAAAAGTGCCAAAAGTTCTTCGTAATCTTTTTTCAGCTGCATATAATCTTCGGCAATTTTCAGCGCGGCTAAAACGGCGATACGACTGCCCGCAAAAGTTCTGGTGTTCTGCGAAATTGATTTCATTGTCGAATCGACCATTTGCGCGAGTTTTGCCAAACTTTGCGGGTCATCGGTTTTCAGTCGGTAAATTTCGCCGAAAATTTCAATTTCCACGCGCTGAGGTTCGCCGGCTTTTTTCACTTCATTTAATGCCGCCATCTCAACTTCTCAACTCCGCTCCGAAAGTTTTTTCGACCGCCGACAAAATATTTTTGAAGGCCTCGTCCGCCTCTTCGTCCTTCAAAGTGCGTTCGTTCGACTGAAATTTTATCGCAAACGCCAAAGATTTTTTGTCCGCAGAAATTCTTTCGCCGGTGTACACGTCGAACAGCGTAATATCTTTGAAAAATTTTCCGCCCGACTTCGCGATAACTTTTTCAATTTCGCCCGCCGCAATATTTTTATCAACCAAAATCGCCAAGTCTCGGGAAATTGCGGGATATTTCGGCAAGTTTTCAAAAGTAAATTTTTTCGACGCACATTTCATCAAAGTTGAAATATCGCACTCGAAAACAAAAATTTTCTTGGTTATACCGAAACTTTCAGCAACTTCGGGATGAACTTCGCCGATCGTTGCCAAAACTTCGCGACCTTTTTTAAATACCGCAGTTTTGCCGGGATGCAGTGCGTAATGTTCGCCCGCCTCGACCGTGTAACGCTCAATCGAAAGTTTTTCAAAAAGTTCTTCGACAATTCCTTTCGCGTCATAAAAATCGACTTCGGCGGAATTTTGACTCCAACCTTTCGGCTCGCGTCTGCCCATAATCAAGCCGACAAGTTTTTGAATTTCGTCTGGAAGTTCGGTAACGGGCAAATTTTTCGGGAAAAATACCGGCGCAATTTCAAAAAGTTTTACGTCTTCATTCTTACGTGAAAAATTTCTCGCCGCATTTTCCAAAACCGAACCGATTAAAGTTGTTCTCAAAAGCGGAAATTCATCTGTCAAAGGATTCATGATCGGGACGGCTTTTCTCAAATCGCTGTCCGCGGGAATTTTCAACTTGTCGAAAGTGTCGGGGTGAGTGAAGGCGAAAGAAGTTTCCTCATTCATTCCGAGATTCGACAGAGTGAATTTAATTTTGTCGATAAAGTTTTGAGTTTTCGACTGTCTGCCCTGCTGTGAACTTTTCGGCAAGGTCGAGGGAATTTTATCAAAGCCGTAAATCCTGGCGACTTCTTCCGATAAATCGTCCATAATCGTGACATCGTTGCGCCAATCGGGAACAATCGCCTCGTAAAGCGCGGAAGATTCGGATTTACTGCGGTTGATGAGTTCGCCGACCGTTGTGCCGATATTTTTTATAAAATCGTCGACCGTGTTATTTTCGGAAAGTTCGCGGGCGGATTTTGCGAAATGTTTTGCGGCGAAAGAAATTTTGTCGAAAACTTGATCGGTATCAACTTCGCCGTCAACTTCGGAAATTTTAAAACCGAGCGCGGTCAAGATTTTTATAATTTCGTCGTCGGTTAAATTCGTGCCGAGCCTGTCGTTAATTTGTTTCGCGGTGAATTGAACTTTTACTTCACTTTTCGGCGCGGGGTAAACATCGACAATTCCTTTGCAAACTTTGCACGCGCCCATATCTTGAAGAAGTTGAGCGGCGCGGTCTAAGGCGGTGACGGTTGCAAGTTCGTTGACTCCGCGTTCAAATCTGCCCGATGCTTCGGAATGAAGACCGACTGCGCGACTTGTGCGACGAATTGACGCGGAATTGAAACTTGCCGCCTCAAGTACGACGGTTTTTGTTTTATCGGTGATTTCGGTTTCAAAACCGCCCATAACTCCCGCAAGACCCGCCGCCTTCTCCGCGTCCGCTATGACGAGTTCGCCGCCTTTGGCAAGTCTGTTTGAGTCGTCCAGCGTGTGAAGTTGTTCGCCTTCAACCGCGCGACGTGCATTCAAAATTTTTCCCGCGACTTCGTCCCAATCGTAAGCGTGCATGGGCTGGCCGAGTTCGACCATAACAAAATTTGTCACGTCAACAACATTGTTAATTGCCCTTATCCCCGCGCCTTCAAGACGTTTTTGCATCCATTCGGGCGAAGGGAAAAGTTTAACGTCCGTCAAAACCCTCGACGAAAATCTTGAGCAAAGATCGGGCGCGTCAATTTTAATTTTGATCAGGTCCGCAGAATTTTTTTCATCGTCTTCATTAACTTTTATTTCGGGAAATTTCGGCGTTTTATTCAAGAGAACAGCCGCTTCACGAATGAGACCGAAAACGCTGAAACAATCGCCGCGGTTGGCTGTAAGTTCAAATTCCAAAATATCGTCGTCCAGCCCCAAAATTTCCGCGACGGGCACTCCGATTTTTGTATCTTCCGGAAAAATATAAATTCCGTTCACGTAATCTTCCGGTGCGACTTCAATTTTCAATTCGTCCGAAGAACAGAGCATACCGTTTGACACAACTCCGCGCAGTTTACCTTTTGAAATTTTTTGACCGTTCGGCAAATGCGCTCCGACCAATGCGACGGGAACAATTTGCCCTTCCTCAACATTCGGCGCACCCGTGACAATTTGAATTAAATCTTTTTCGCCGATATTCATCTGACAAACAAGCAAATGATCCGAGTCGGGGTGTTTTGTAAGCTGTTCAATTTTGCCCGTGACAACTTTTTCCAGACCTTCGCCCGCGTGAATGACATTTTCGACGGGAACTCCCGCCATCGTAAATTTTTCTGCCAGCTCGTCCGCCGTGCAGTCTATTTCGATATAATCTTTAAGCCATTTGGTTGATACCTGCATTTATTACATCACTCCTGTTTAGTGGTTAGTGGACAGTGGGTAGGAGGTAGGGGAAAATTCCGCTGTTCACTTAAACTCAATTTTTATGAATATCGTTGCGCTTGTCCACGTCAACAATCAAAATTAAAATCTCATCGTCACGAATTTCCGCAATCAAGCGATATTTTCCGACACGATAACGCCATTTACCCTTTAACTTGCCATATAATGGTTTACCGCTCCAGCGCGGATTCTCACAGTCTTTTAAATTCTCGTCAATCCATTTTTTGATACGCTGTTGAATCGGCAAATCAAGTTTTGCGATTGCTTTTTCAGCTGTCGGAGAAGTTTTAACCGAATATTTTTTCACGCAATGCCCAGCTTCTTCCATACTTCATCAATGGGAATATTTACGGGATTTTTTTTGTATTCGGCAATAGCTTTTTCATAAGCTGCCAAGTCTGCGTCATCGTCAAAAATCATTTCCAAAATTGCTTGCCTGGCAACTTCGGAGATATTCAAATTGGTATCTTTCATGTACTTTTCCACAATTTGAGTATCCGCGTCATCAAAAGTAACTTCAAAAGTCATTTTAATCCCCTCGCCTTAAAACTGATTCAAAAATCTCGTGTCGTTGTCGAAGAAATAACGCAAGTCGTCGATACCGTAACTGAGCATGGCAATTCTTTCGATACCCATTCCGAAAGCAAAGCCGCTGACTTTTGAAGAATCGTAGCCGCTCATTTCCAAAACTTTCGGGTGAACCATTCCCGCGCCCAAAATTTCCAGCCAGCCGCTTCCGTGACAAACTTTGCAGTGCTCATCTTCGCCCTTGCACATCACGCAGGAAACATCGACTTCGGTACTCGGCTCGGTGAAGGGAAAAAAACTCGGCCGCAATCTTATTTGCGCACTGTCGCCGAAAATTTTCTTGCAGAAAAAATCTAAAGTGCCTTTCAAGTCGGCGAAAGTAATTTTTTCATCGATAACAAGCCCTTCGACCTGCGTGAACATCGGCGAATGTGAAGCGTCGTAATCGTCGCGGCGATAAACTCTGCCCGGCGCAATCATTCTTATCGGCGCACTGTCAGAATTTTTTTGCATGGTACGCGCTTGAACGGGGGAAGTTTGCGTTCTAAGCAAAATTTCTTCCGTGATATAAAATGAGTCCTGCATATCCCGCGCGGGGTGATCTTTCGGCAAATTCAACGCCTCGAAGTTGAAATAATCCGTCTCGACTTCGGGCCCTTCCTCGACGCTGTAACCCATTTGAATAAAAATTTCTTTCACTCGGTTTAACGTCAAAGTCAAGGGATGCAAATGTCCCTGAAAAATTTTTCTGCCGGGCAAAGTCACGTCGATTTTTTCGGAATCAAGTTTTTTCTGAAGTTCTTTTGCCTTGAGTTCGGAATTTTTTTCCGCAAGAAGTTTTTCAATTTCCGCCCGCGCCTCGTTGACAATTTTGCCGATTCTCGGACGATCTTCCGCAGAAAGTTGGCTCATTCCGCGAAGTAAACTTGTGAGCTCGCCTTTCTTCCCCAAAAATTTTACTCTCACGTCATCAAGTTCTTTTAAATTTTTTGCCGCAGTTTGGATTGCGTCAGCCGCCATTTCGCGCAGTTGATTTATTTTATTTTCCATCAATTAACCTCCAAATTTTTCAGTTGAAAAAATTTTCATTTAGCCGCAAAACTTTATCACAGCGCAGTTTTTATTGCAAGACTTTAGCCGCAATGTTATAATTTTTGCGAGAAATTTAGAGGGAGTTTTTTTTTATGGCATTGACGAAAAAATCTGTGGAACTTTTGGCACCGGCGGGAACTTGGGCGGCATTTGTCGCGGCGATTGATTCGGGCGCGGACGCGGTTTATCTCGGCGGAAAACATTTTAATATGCGCGTTCATAAAAATGATTTTAACTTGAGTGACGAAGAATTGAAAGCCGCCGTCGAATTTGCGCATAAACGCGGCGTAAAACTTTATATCACGCTTAACAATTTAATCAGCGAAGAAGAAATTGAGCCGCTGAAAAAATATCTGTCCTTTTTAAACGAAATTCAACCCGATGCGCTGATTGTTCAAGATTTGGCGGTCGTTCATTTGATCCGCAAATTAAATTTTCAAATTCCGATCCACATTTCGGTTATGGCGAACACAAATAATTCTCAAGCCGTCGAACTTTTGAAAAGTTGGGGAATTACGAGAATTGTTGTCGGTCGCGAATTGAGTTTGGCGCAAATGAGTTTGCTTAAAGAAAAAACCGGCATTGAACTCGAAAGTTTTATTCACGGCGATATGTGCGTTGCGGCTTCAGGTCAATGCATTCATTCCGGCGTAACTTTCGGGCAAAGCGGAAATCGCGGAAGATGTTTAAAGCCTTGTCGCTGGGCTTACAAATTTATCGACGAAGAGACGAAAGAAATTTTGGACGACACTTCTCACAAACTCGCGCTGAATGATATGTGTATGCTGAAAAATATTCCCGAATTGATTCAGGCGGGAGTTTATTCTTTTAAAATCGAAGGCAGAATGAGGCCGCCCGAATTTATTGCGCGAATTGTTTCGGCTTACAGAAAAGTTATCGACGATTATATTTCAGACCCGACGGGCTTTTCTGTCGATGAAAATTTTTATAAAGATTTTTTTGATAAGCGCGTAAGAAATTTTTCGACGCTTTTTTCTTTCACCAAGCCGACGAAAAAAGATTTCGGACTTTCGGGAAAACGTGAGCCGAGATTTTTTAGTGAAGGCGTTGTCGAAAAAAATTTTGACGATGAAAATGTTAAAAAAATTTTTGACGCTGAAGAGCCGATAAAAAAATTTTCCAATAAGCCGAATTTAAATGTCAGAGTTTCAAATTTTGATTCTGCGAAAAAGGCGATTGAAAACGGCGCAAATTTAATTTACATCGGCGGCGAAATTTTTAAACCGAAAAAACCTTTCACGCTCGACGAAATTAAAAAAATTTCCAATCTCGCTCACGAAAAAAATGTCAAAGTCGTTTTAAATTCTCCGCGAATCACGACGGATAAAATTTTGAATGAACTTGCGGAAATTTTGGAACGCACAAAAAATTTTAATCTCGACGGGGTAATGGTCAGCACTTTGGGCGCGTTGAATCTTGCGAAAAAATTTTCTTTGCCGATTTTTTCCGACGTGTCATTTAATCTTTTCAATCACGAGGCGGCGGAATTTTTGAAAAATCTCGGCGTAATTCAGGCGGCGGCATCTCTCGAGTTGAGTTTCGCGCAGGTTAAAAGTTTTGTCGAAAATTCTGCGTTGCCGATTGAAATTGTTGTTCACGGCTCGATTGAATCAATGGTCGGCGAACATAATTTAATAAAAATTTATTATCCGAATTATGACGACTTCGCCACGCCGGAAATTTTAAATAAACATTTTGCGCTGGAAGATTCTGCGGGTGAAATTCATTCGATTCGCGTCGATCAGTTTGAAAACAATCACATTTATTTCGCGAAAGATTTATGTTTACTGCCTTACGTTGAAAAATTTTTCGGCGCAAATTCTTTGAGAATTGATGCGCAGGATTATTCGCCCGAAGTTGTCGAACTCGTTACAAAAATTTATCGTGCGGCGATTGACGGTAAAAATTACGAAAATGATTTTGAAAATCTGAAAAAAATTTCTCCGCGAAAATTCGGTTGCGGGATTTATCGTTTTAAGCAAAGTAAAAATTCCATCGAAGTTTGAAAAAAATTTAAAAAAAAATTTCTCTGACGAAAAAAAATTTTGTCGGAGATTTTTTTTTGTCATAAAAATATTTTTCGCGCATAAAATAAAATGAAAAATTTTTTAGGAGGTCGATTAAAATGAAAGATGAAAAAATTTTGCAGGAAGAAATTTTGTCAGATGAAGAACTTAAAGAAATTTCCGGCGGCTCTTGCTATGAATCGGCAGACGATAGCAGATTTTTAAATGTTTTGTTGCAGGGAACAAATTATCATCAATGCGATCGCTACGGTGCAACAAAGATGTTTTTTGGAATCGGTATCTCTGATGTTTTTAAGGCGTGGAAATCTCTCGGAATTGAATTTGAAAGTTATCCGGTAAGAGCAAACAAATATCTTTT
>CAJOCT010000033.1:0-399 GCA_905236725.1 uncultured Selenomonadaceae bacterium
CTTTTTTTAGATCGACAGTTGTCAGATCGATAGATCGATAGTAAAAATTTCTACCCGTCTGTCGATCTGCTTACTGTCGATCTGTCGATCTGCCCATCTGCCGATCTGAAGAAAGTTTTTGCAGGAATTTTCTCCACGCGCCGTCAAGAGGAAACCGCTCGGTAAGACCGTTGATGTAGTGAATGACGACGGTTTGTTTCTGCACTTCGATTTTTCTGATTGCGTCGAGGTTCAAAAGGTCTCCGTCCGGCGTTATCTCGAAGTTCATTTTCTCGCCCCCTTGCTCAGAGATCAGATGCCCTGACAACTTTCTAACCGGCAACTGAGTTCATCTCTTCGACGGTCTTTTTGATGAACGCGCGCGCGTCGGGCAGATTCGTAAACCACGCGATTTTTTTT
>CAJOCT010000033.1:508-21276 GCA_905236725.1 uncultured Selenomonadaceae bacterium
CTGACAACTTTCTAACCGGCAACTGAGTTCATCTCTTCGACGGTCTTTTTGATGAACGCGCGCGCGTCGGGCAGATTCGTAAACCACGCGATTTTTTTTTCATTGCGGTATACGTTGACGATGCCCTTGATGTAATCGGTATAAAGCTCGTCGCCCGTCCGGTTCTCGACGGCGTTCCCGTCATCCATAACAACCCACAATTTGATCCCCTCCTTTTTTTTAGCAATAAGTATTTTTTACTTATTCCTTATCACTTACTACTTACTACTTCCCACTTCCCACTAACCCCTACCCACTTATCCCCCCACCCGCCCGCAGAATCTTCTTCCGAAAGAGTTTTTTTCACAGTTTTATATTCGTTATTATTCTCCCAAGTCGGAAATAAAAAAAAGCCATATAATCTCGTCAAAAATTGACCAAATTATATGGCTTATATAAAACAAATTTTTCTGTCTTTATTTCTAATAAGAAAATGTGTATAGAAAATTAAATTTTAAAAAATCAGCTTTTTCTTAAAAAAATTTCTTATGTTATTCTTCTGTAAAACTTCTTCTAATTCACTAAATCAGACAAATATTTTCTTGCCGATTCGCTAAATCCCAAAATTTTTCCGGAATAGTCAACTAAAATTGCTCCTGTCTCTATCTTCTCAAAAACATATCTTTCAGAACGAAAAACAATGCGTTGTGCGATTTTCTTATATACAGATTCTAAATGATTTTTTGCAATGACTTCTGACGCTTCTTCGACGGTAGAAGAAGACAA
Organism: uncultured Selenomonadaceae bacterium; assembly: GCA_905236725.1. Classification (GTDB taxonomy): domain Bacteria; phylum Bacillota; class Negativicutes; order Selenomonadales; family Selenomonadaceae; genus Quinella. The sequence continues at coordinate 1,274 of CAJOCT010000033.1, forward strand.
AATTTTTTTTACTTCAGTCGAGTTTAAACCTTCGGCAGAAGAATACGCCGCCAAAGTTTCAAGTCGCGCGTCGGCAACTCTGTTGTGTGTGTGAAAAATCCCCGCCGCAACTTTTATCAACTTCCCGATATGCCCGCACAAAATCACTTTTTTAACTTCTCTGTCGACGGCGGCTTCCAACATAAACCCGATAAAATTACTCGTCTGTATAATCGATTCAGCCGAAAAGCCGATTTTTTTCGCAATACTTTCGCCGATTTTCCCCGGCACAAAAACCAAAGTATCATATCCCGCCGCCTTCGCCACGTCGATTTGAGAAACAAGAGAATTTTTGAAAGCCTCTTCGGACATCGGGCGCAAAACTCCCGTCGTGCCGATAACGGAAATTCCGCCTTCTATGCCCAAAATCGGATTCAAAGTTTTTTTAGCAAGCTCGACACCTGCGGGAATGGAAATTTCAACCTCAAGCCCCGCAATTTTAAATTCAGCCGCAACATTTTTTATAAGTTGACGCGGACCGGGATTTATCGCGGGTTCACCGACGGGAATTTGCAAACCTTTTTTCGTAACGCGCCCGATTCCTTCACCTGCGCGAAAAATAATTTCCTTGCCCGAAATTTTCTTCACCGTCGTGAAAACAGAAACGCCGTTCGTGATGTCGGGGTCGTCGCCGGAATATTTTATGACCTCGACGCGGATTTTTTCGCCGACTTTCTCAACTTTTGAAATCGGAATTTTTAAAACCGTGCCGTCAAGCGCAATTATTTCGACTTCGCGGACAATTTTTTCGGAAATGAGATAAAATAAAGCGGCCTTGACACCCGCCGCCGCGCTCGCTCCGGTGGTGTAGCCGCTCTTAAGTTCAGTAAAAAATTTTTTCATTTCAATCAACCGGTATAAAAGAATCCAAATAATTGTTCAACCAATCGCCGACAGCCCGCCCGATAATTTCTTTGCCCTCAAGATCGGGGTGCAAGCCGTCAGTCGATAAATCCTCGCGCAAATTGCCGTCGCCGTCCGCAAAAAGTTCCGCAATGTCGATATGATTTTCCTGCGCACGAACCCAATCACAAACGTATTTCATATGAGTTTGCCAATCAGACGGCGGATTTTCGACGAATTTAACTTTTCTTATCAGCCGCGAATTTATCGGGGTCGGCGTGATGAAAACGGGCTTGATTCCGTACATTTTGCATTTTTCGTTGATTTCTTTGAGATGAGTGACCGAAGTCCAGCCCAAAATCGCACTGCGATAATCATTAACGCCCGCCATAATAAATAAAACTTCGGGCTTGAAGGGCAAAACATCGCGCTCGAATCTTTCCAAAATATCGCCGGTCGTGTCGCCGCTCTTTCCGAGATTTTTTATCGGCACGGTGCAATAAGTTTCCCAGTTGTATATGACACTCGACGGAGGCACGGAAATTGAGCCGCCGCCGTGCGTTATGCTGTCGCCGATTGCGCAAAACCTGACGGGCAATTTGACGTTAAAACTGTTGCCGACTTTTTTTTCAGACCATGCAGTTATCGGCGTATCGTCTGCGGCAAGCCCGCGCACGCGCCAAAAATATTCCCCTTCTTCCAAAATCGGATCGGGGTCATAAAAATCAAAATTATCGTCCTTCGGATGATATTCCGTCACAAATTCGCGAATAACATTGCCGTTTTGAATCAGCTGGATTTCATAATGATCCGCGCCGTTTGTCGGAATCCACGAATAAACGAGATATTCCGGCGAAAAACTCATCTTGTCAAATTCGCTCGTCGTCAACGGTGCAACGGGATTTATTTCTCGCGCGATAATTTTTACATTGTCGTCAACAACATTGCCGTCGTAATCCAGCGCGGAAATTTGAATATCCTGGTCGGGATTTGCCAAAAAAAGTTCGATCCCTTCCGTGTACGATACAAAAACTTCTTCCGCCGTGACAACCTTGTATTTTACGGCGTACGGCACAACCTGCCAAGTAATTCTCAAAAGAGTTTCGCCCTCGCGATTCACAGGCACAAAATCTTCTTGTCCGCCGCCTTTAACCGTGCTTGACAAATTCATCGCGGAATCCTGCGCGGAAGCCTCGCCGACTGACATAACTTTCGCGGTGACTTCGTTTCTTTTTGAGATGTCCTGCGTCAAATGATTGCGCGGATTTTTATTTTCTTCAAGCAAATTCTTGTTTTCCAAACTTTCCGCACCGTCAAAAAATTGAAAGTGCATAACGGATAAAAAAATTGCAATGAGAACAGGCAACACCTTTATCATTGCATCCCCCTCCCACAGCATCAAAAAAAAATTCGTTCAAAAAAATATGAATGCATTTTATCCGAAACGCTTATATAATTCAAGAATTTTTTTTCGGCGGGAAAAAATTATTGACCGAGTTCGAGGGTGACTATGACGCGCTGAAGCAGATCGTTTGGCGAGAAAGGTTTTTTTACGTAACCCGCCGGACCCAACTTGCCGGCTTTTATCACCGTGTCGCGGTCTGAAGAGGCGGTCAAGAAAATTACCGGAATTTTTTTCCAGTAGTCGTGTTTTTGCAAAAGTTCCATCGTCTTGATTCCGTCCATTCCCGGCATTTGAATATCCAGCAAAATCAAATCGACGTCCGTGCCGTCCTGCAAAAATCTTAAGCACTCCATCCCCGAACTTGCCTTCAGAATTTTATATTCCGTGTCTTTTTTTAGAATATATTCCGCCATCTGCGCCATCATCGCGTCGTCGTCCACAATCAGAACGGTTTTGTTGAATGAGTCGTCCATATTGACCTCCAAAAAATTTTTTTTCGGCAAGTGTAATCATTTCGCGGGAAATAGTCAAGCCGATTTACTTCAGCATCTGCGCGAAAAAATTTTCAGCGTCGTTTTTTTCGGCGAAATGTTTAATCGCGTCCATTCCGAATTTGTTGTGGTCGAGTTTATCGCTGACCGCGCAAATTAAATCGAGCAGTTCAAAGACCGTAATACTTTTTTTTGAAAGCAGAGTCAAAACTATTGAAAATTCCAAAATTCTGAAACTCGCGACGAAAATTTTGCAGTTTTGCCAATCGTCGCCGGAAAAAGCGCAGGGATAACAGCGCATAAAAAATTCGTTTACCAAGTAATTTTCGAGAATCTGCCGAAAAGTCGAGTGAATATCCGACAAAATTTTTTCGCCGGCTTGAGAAAAATTGCGGTGCAAAATTTTTTTCTGCGCGTCGTTCAAATTTGCGTCGTACATTTCGTCAAAAATTTCAATGAGCGTTTCAAAATGTTTTTCAAGATTAAATTTGAAAGGCGGCAATTTTTTTTGAAAGAAAAATTCGCAGAGATTTTTCAGCCGTTCATTGACTGAAAAATTTTTCTCCTGCAAAATTTTTATCGCGCTCATTTGAGTTTGAAAAAATTCGTGCGGCGAATGGGTCAAATATTTCCGAAAGTCGATAATCAGCCGCGAATTTATTTCTTGAACTTCGACAAAATTTATCGGGTCGGGCGAAAGTAAAATTAACTTCGCGGCGACGGGACAGGTTAAAGTCATCGACTGCAGAAAAAAATTTTCGCCGAGCTTGAAAGTCATTCGCGGATAACTCTGACAGATCGCGGGCAAAAAATCTTCGCCGTGTTTTTTCTGAATTTTACAAAGTCCGTCCGCGTCCAAAAAACTGCAACGCAAATCCTGCGAAAGTTTAAGAGTTGAAGAAGTTTTATCGATGTTTTGAAAAATTTTTTCGCGTTCGGAAGTTTTGAGAGTCAAAAACTTTTCGCGCGAATCATCGTCAAGAGGAATCGCCCATTCGCGACAACAGCGGCAATCGCAAATTTTTCCGTCGCACTGAAAATTTTTTATGTAACTTGCTTGAATAATCATCTGATAAAATGCGTCCCGATCCATTCTTCTTTTTCCGGAAGACCGAATTTTTCTTTGCCGAGTTCGATACTTTTCATCAAGAAAATCATATTTTTTGCCAAAGTTCGCATTGTCTGCAAGCCCTCAAGATCTTTTTCGGCGTCGCCCGGCTCAAGTCCGAAAACCAAATTCCAATATTGACTCGAAGCAATCGGCATATTGCTTATCGTGAAATATTTGTTGAGCTCGTCGAAAGTCGCGTCCTGACCTGAACGGCGGGCAACGGCAACACTTGCGCCGACTTTCATTGTCTTGTCAAAGTGAGTTGAGAAAAAAAGTCTGTCCAAGAAAGAAATCAAAGTTCCGTTCGCGGACGCGTAATAAACAGGACTTGCGATAACAACGCCGTCAGCCTCCTCGAAAAGCGGCGCGGTCTCATTGACAATATCGTCGAAAACGCATTTGCCCTTCTCAAAACATTTTCCGCAAGAAATACAGCCGCGAATAACTTTGTTGCCGACGTGAATAATTTTCGTCTCGACGTTTTCACTCTCAAAAATTTTTACCATCTCTCTAAGAGCGATCGCAGTATTTCCCTTCGACTTCGGCGAACCGTTGATAATTAAAACTTTCATAAAAAATCTCTCCTTAAAAAAAAATTATTTCGGCAAATTTAACATAACCGTGATAACCATTGCCGCAATGGCCGCGATTGAAGTATACGTCAAATTTCTGACGTGCTTGCCCATACCGTCAACCGTCGTGCGAATCTCGGCAATTTTCGCATCGGTGGCTTTGTTAATTTCTCTGATTTCATTGCGGATTTCTGCATTCTCGGCGGCTCTCATTTGATTTTGTTGTCGCATTTCGTTTTTAAAATCCTGCATTTCGGCGGCGCGCCGTTCGTTATTTTCCTGAATCGACTGCATAAACATTTCAAATTTAGTTTCAAGATTACTGATTCTTGCGTCTTGAACTGCAGAATGTCTTTGTAAATCGTTAATCCTTTCTTCTGAAGTTGACATTTTAATCGCCTCCTTTGCCTGTATAAAAAAGTTTATTTCGGCAAATTTAACATAACCGTGATAACCATTGCCGCAATGGCCGCGATTGAAGTGTAAGTTAAATTTCGGACGTGTTTGCTCATACCGTCAACCGTTGTACGAATTTCAGCAATTTTTGCGTCAGTGGATTTAGAAATTTCCCTGATCTCATTGCGGATTTCTGCATTTTCGGCGGCTCTCATTTGGTTTTGTTGTCGCATCTCTTCCTTAAAGTCTTTCATTTCATCGGCAAGGCTGTCAACCTTTGAGTTGGTTGCATCCATTTTTGCCAGTAACGAGTTAAATTTTTCGTCATGCACCGCAAGTCTGATCTGAACTTCGTTATTGATTTCTTCCTGCGACATTTTAATCGCCTCCTTTGCCTGTATAAAAAAATTTATTTCGGCAAATTTAACATAACCGTGATAACCATTGCCGCAATGGCCGCGATTGAAGTATACGTCAAATTTCTGATGTGCTTGCCCATACCGTCGATTTTTGCGTCGGTAGATTTAGAAATTTCTCTGATTTCATTGCGGATTTCTGTATTTTCGGCGGCTCTCATTTGATTTTGTTGTCGCATCTCTTCCTTAAAGTCTTTCATTTCTTCTTTGAAATCTTCCATTGACCGCATAAACGAATTAAATTTTTCGTCGTGTACAGCAAGCCTGATCTGAACTTCATTATTGATTTCATCCTGTGACATTGCAATCGCCTCCTTTGCCTATAATTTAATGCCCAAATCCCACGCACTCGGCCAGAAAATTTCGCAAATGTGAAGAATCGGCGGGACAAGCTCGGGAATATTTTTAACGCCTTTCAAATTCCAAACTCCCGCAGAATTTTTTACGAACTCGAAATTAAAATTCAGCCTGCCGAAAATTTTGCCGTAGTATGAATTATCGCCGAAAATTTCGACTTCCGCAAGAGCTTTATTTTCGTCGACGGAAATTTTTTTAATTTCGGAAGTCAAAGCGGATAAAAATTTTCTGAGTTCACAGGCAGAAAAATCTACAGGCGCGGACAAAAAATTTTTCGGCTGAGTCAAATTTTTGTCGAAGTAAGCAAAAATAACCTTTTTGACAAAACCGAGATGGACGCCCTTGAACTTCGTCATATAAATTTTAAGCGCGGTTGAGCCGAATTTAAACAGCAAATCTTTCGGATAAAGTTTTTTAAACTCCGCGCAATGAGCGGCAAGTTCTTCGACAACTTCGCCGTAACCGTCATTCAAAAATTTTTCCGCGTTGACGTGAGCAGAAAAATTTTCAAAATTTCTTTCGTTAATCGCCGCACGAATTTTTTCAAGAGTGTCGGCAAAAATTTTTTCATCGTCCATATTGTCACCTCAAGGACACCATTTAAAAATATAAGCGAGTTTAATTTTCAAGTCGCCGAAAATCGTGACGGGAACTTCAAATTTCACTTCGGCTTTTTCGTACTCTTCCAACTGCGAAAATTCTTTGTCATCGAAATAAATATATTCGTCGTCAAAATCATATTTTCCGTCGCGCAAATTATAAATCGTCACGGATTTTATAAACGGATCGACAATCCAATAAACCTTTACGCCGTTTTTTTCGTAAATATCTTTTTTTATCGTCAAATCTCTTTTGCGCGTCGATTTTGAAAGAACTTCAACAACCATATCGGGCACGCCGTTAATATTGCCTTTCCAGTCGATAATCTTTTCATTTTCTTTAGTTACGACCGTAAAATCCGGGCGAAAAACGTTTCCGTCCGGCAAATGAACATCAATCGAATCGCTGAAAACAAAGCCGCAGTCGTCGTGACTTTCACAGTAACTCCCGATAAAAATGCTCAAACGCATAATAATGCCATTGTGTCCCAAATTCGCCGCAGGTGACATAAATTTTACCCCCTCGATAATTTCATAACTTTCATCATACAAAGCCGCGTTCATAAAAAATCTCCTTTCAGTCGCTTTTTAGTGATTAGTGGAAAATCCCCTGTAACCTGTCCACTGTCCACTAATTTTACAAAAATCTGTAAAATTTTTCGCCGCACTCGGACAGCCCGAAAAATGTATGTGCAAATACGACGCAACAATATTTTTTTCCGCATAACCCGCGAAATATTTTTTTCCCGTACGAATTTTTTCGCAGTCAAAAATTTTTTTCTCCGACAAATTTTTCTCTTCAACAGAAAAATGAAACTCGTGCGCGTGAATTTTGTCGCCCGCCGCGCCGATTATACAATTTTTTGTCAAAGTCGCCTCAACGTAACCGACCGTTTGCAACTTTTTCGTCATCTCCGCGCAGTTGTCAATCACTCCGCACATCTCAAAAACTTCGCCGTCAAAATTTCTTATCGACTTCATCAAATACATATAGCCGCCGCACTCCGCAAAAATCGGCTTGGAAAAATTTTTTATCTCCTCGCGCATAGAAATATTTTTCTCAAGTTGACTTGCGAACATCTCGGGAAAACCTCCGCCCAAAATCAAGCCGTCGATATTTTTCGGCAAAGTTTTATCTTCCAGCGGACTGAAAAAAATTATCTCCGCGCCAAATTTTTTCAGTTCGTTTAAACTCTCTTCGTAATAAAAATTAAACGCCGAATCTTTCGCAACGGCAATTCGGGTTTTAGATGGATAGTGGGCAGATCGGTAGATCGGTAGTCGGATAGATTGGCAGACTGCTGATCTGTCGATCTGTCGATCTGTCGATCTTTTTATAAGTTCGTCGAGATTTATTTGTTTTTCGACGGCGGAAGAAATTTTTTCAATCGCGGCGGAAAAATTATTTTCGGCAGTCGGCACCAAACCCAAATGACGCTCGGGCAAAATAAAATTCTCGTCCCGCTTGAGTGCGCCGTAACATTTCACGGAAATTTTTTCCAGAGCCTCGCGAATAATTTTTTCGTGGCTTTCCGAACCGATTTTATTTAAAATTACGCCCGCAAAATTTAAATCTTTGTCGAACTCGCGAAAGCCCAACGCAATCGCCGCCGCAGATGTTCCCATACTCTTCGCGTCGATAATCAAAATCACGGGCGCATTTAAAATTTTCGCAATTTCCGCCGTCGAACTCACGCCGTTTTTTCCGCCGTCATAAAGCCCCATAACCCCTTCGATAATCGCAATATCGGAATTTTTGAACGTCTCAAAAAAAATTTCGGCGATTTTTTCTTTGCCGACAAGCCAACTGTCCAAATTGTGCGAAGGTCTGCCCGACGCAATTTCGTGAAAGCCGGGATCAATGTAATCGGGGCCGATTTTATACGATTGAACTCTTAACCCGCGATTTTTCAACGCCGCCAAAATCCCGCTGACGATTGTCGTCTTTCCCGAACCGCTTTGAGTTGCGGCAATTATCAGGCGCGGATAATTTTTTTCCATAATCTTTACCTCGAAAATATTTTTTAGAGATTTTATTTTTGTATTATAATGGCGAAAAAATTTTTTTGAAAGGCTGATGAATTTGGAACTGAAAAAAATTTTAATCGAATCGGCAAGGTTAAACGCCTCCGACATTCATTTAACGGTCGGGCAAGAAATATTTTTCCGCGTAAACGGCGAACTTTTAAAAATCGGCGAAATTTTAAGCGAAAAAGATGTTGAAAAAATTTTATCGGAACTTTTGCCTGTAAGTTTGCAAAAAAAATTAGATCTCGAAAGGTCAGTCGATTTTTCTCACGTCGAAGAAGAAATTCAACGCAGATTTAGAGTAAATATTTATTTCCAGCGAAAATTTCCCGCGATCGCCCTGCGCTTAATTTCAAAAAAAATTCCCTCGCTCGAAGAAATCGGAGCTCCCAAAGTCTTAAAAAATTTTTTCCGCGCAGAACAAGGCTTGATTTTGGTCACGGGACGGACCGGCTCGGGAAAATCCACAACGCTCGCCGCATTTTTGAACGAACTGATAAAAATTCGCCCGTGCCACCTCTTGACGCTCGAAGACCCGACAGAATTTGAATACCGCGCGGAAAATTCCTTCGTCAGCCAAAGAGAACTCGGACAAGATTTTTTAAACTTCGCGGACGCGGTAAGAGTTGCCCTGCGCGAAATGCCGGACGTTTTATTGATCGGGGAAATTCGCGACGCCGAAACAATGCACGCGGCACTGGAAGCCTCTGCGGCGGGCGTTTTGGTTCTCGCAACACTGCACACGCGCTCGGCGGCAGAAACGGCAATGAGAGTTGAAACAATGTTCCCGCTCGTTCAACGCGACTCAATCCGCGATTTATTCGCCGACGAATTCAGCGCGATAATTTCTCAACAACTCTTGAAAATTTCGACGGGCGAAAGAAAATTGGCGGCGGAAGTTTTATTGGCAAATCCCGCGTCAAGAAGTTTAATTCGACAAGGAAAATATCTTCAACTCCCGACAGTTATGTTGCAGGGACAAAACCAAGGTATGCAGACAATGGACGCGGCGGTAAAAAAATTAGGCGTCAACTGAAAAACTTTGCTAAGTCAAAAAATTTTTGATAAAATAAAAAACCTTCCCGACCGAAGGAAAAAAATTTTTTAAGGCGGTGATATAATGGCGCAAGTACGAATCAGAAAACGCGGAAAAACTTTTTCCTACATCTTTGAGGCAGGAAAAAAAAGCGACGGCAAAAGAAAAGTCGTCGAAAAAGGCGGCTTTGCCACAAGAAATTTGGCTTATGACGCGGGAGTCGCCGCCTACATCGATTGGAAACACGGCAATATCGGAATCGTCAGCGAAAATATCGCTCTCAAAGATTTTATGACGAATTGGCTCAAAAACGTCGTCGCTCTGAACGTAAAACCCAATACCATGCAAATGTACAGCGCATATTTCAAAAAATATATCCTGCCTAAACTCGGTGATATTCCCGTGCAGGAATTGACCCCGGCAAAATTGGACGCTTGGATTCGTGAACTTTCTCAAGAAGGTTACGCCAAAAACACTCTGAGCCAAATGCGCATGTTGATCCGCAATGCCTTGAATTATGCCATTTATCCTGCCAAACTTATTTCCGCCAATCCCGCCAATTATATAAAAGTTCCGAAAAAAGCCCCGACGAATGTCGTTAAGCGTCATATCATCACAAAAGAAAAACTTTCCGAACTGCTCGAAAAATATCCTTTCGGCTCGCCTTATTACATTCCGATTTTAATTCTCTATCACACGGGAATGAGAATCAGCGAAGTTTGCGGCTTGACGTGGGATAACTTCGATTTAGAAAATAACGTAGTCACGCTGAATAAGCAAATTGTTTATCTCAACAAAAAAGGTTATTTTTTCTCCACGTTGAAAACTCAATCCAGTAACAGATATATTTTCATCAGCAATTTTTTGGCAGGAGAATTGAAACGTTGGAAGAATCAGCAAATTGAAAATGAAAAAATCGCGGGTGATTCATATATTTATGTTTACCGAAATTCCGAAGACAAAATTATTCAGCAATCAAAAAGTTCGGAAAAAGTTGATGCCGAAAAAGTTTTGCCGGTCTGTACTCGACTTGACGGACGCGCGATTTTCAAATATTTGCTGACGAATATTTTTAAAGACGAAGGAATTAACGCTCATTCCTTCCGCCACACTCACGCCACGATGTTAATTGAAAACGGCGCAATCCCGAAAGGTGTGGCAAGAAGATTGGGGCACTCAAACACGGCAATCACTCAAAATTTATACACGCACAATACTCGAAAGTTGCAGGAAGACGCAGCAGAAATTTTTGAAAAAGCCGTGCAGGCAAATCCTTGAGGCAGACAACAAGCAGACAAATTTATTCAAAAGTCGTTATTTTATCATTGTTATGAGGTGTTGTTTTTTTATGAGTTTGTACAAAAAAGTTGATACAAATTTAAATTTTGCAAGCCGCGAAAAAGAAGTCGAAATCTTTTGGACTGAAAATAAAATCGCCGAAAAAGCGGTCACTCAACGCGAAGGTTGCAAAGATTATACTTTTTACGACGGTCCGCCCACTGCAAACGGTCAGCCACATATCGGTCACGTCTTGACGCGCGTCATCAAAGATTTATTCCCGCGCTATCACTCTATGAAAGGCGAAAAAGTTTTGCGTAAAGCCGGCTGGGATACTCACGGTCTGCCCGTCGAACTCGAAGTCGAAAAACTCATCGGCATCAACGGCAAAGATCAAATTGAGGCGTACGGAATTGAGCCTTTCATTAAAAAATGTCGCGAATCCGTCTGGAATTATAAGGCGATGTGGGAAGAATTTTCCGGCGTGGTCGGCTTTTGGGCTGATATGGAAAATCCTTACATCACTTACGAAAATAATTATATTGAGTCGGAATGGTGGGCACTCAAAAAAATTTGGGAAAAAGATTTGCTTTACAAAGGTCATAAAGTCGTGCCTTATTGCCCGCGTTGCGGAACTCCGCTTTCAAGTCACGAAGTCTCTCTCGGCTACAAAGATTTAAAAGAACGCTCCGCCGTCGTCAAGTTCAAAGCCGCCGACGAAGATTTTTTTTATCTCGCGTGGACAACAACGCCTTGGACTTTGCCTTCAAATTTGGTTTTGTGCGTCAATCCGAAAGTCGATTACGTCAAAGTCGAAGTCGACGGCGTGAAATATGTTTTGGCTGAAGCGTTGGTCGAAAAAGTTTTCGGCGACGCAGAGAAAAAAATTTTGTCAAAATGCAAAGGTCAAGACTTGGAATTTAAAAAGTATGAGCCGCTTTATCCCTTCGCCGATGAAATTGTCAAAAAATCCGGCAAAAAAAATGTTTTCATTATTGTCTGCGACGATTACGTCACGACTGAAGACGGCACGGGAATTGTTCACTGCGCGCCGGCTTTCGGTGAAGACGATAACCGCGTTTGCAAAAGATATGATACGCCTTTCGTGCAATTCGTCGACGGCAAAGGAAATATGACCAAAGAAACTTACTGGGCGGGAACTTTCGTTAAAGACGCCGACCCGATTATTTTGGACGACTTGAAAAAATCCGGCAAACTTTTTAAAGCTCCCGTCTTTGAACACAGTTACCCGCATTGTTGGCGTTGCGATACTCCGCTGATTTATTACGCGCGTGAGTCTTGGTTTATCAAAATGACTGCGGTCAAAGAAAATCTGCTGAAAAATAATTCAAAGATAAATTGGATACCGCCGACAATCGGCACGGGGCGTTTCGGCGATTGGCTCGAACACGTGCAGGACTGGGGAATTTCGCGCAATCGTTACTGGGGAACGCCTTTAAATATCTGGGAATGTTCCTGCGGTCATCAACATTCTGTCGGCTCGATTGAAGAATTAAAATCCCTGTCAAAAAACTGTCCCGAAGATATTGAACTGCACCGCCCGTACATCGACAACGTTACAATCACTTGCGAAAAATGCGGCGGCGAAATGCACCGCGTGCCTGAGGTTATCGACTGCTGGTTTGACAGCGGCGCAATGCCTTTCGCGCAGTGGCATTATCCTTTTGAAAATAAAAAAATTTTTGAAAATCACTTCCCAGCAAATTTCATCAGCGAAGCGGTTGATCAAACGCGCGGCTGGTTTTATTCACTGCTCGCGATTTCAACTTTGCTTTTCGACGAAATTTCTTTTGAAAATGTAATCGTTCTCGGCTTGGTTCTCGACAAAGACGGGCAAAAAATGTCCAAGTCAAAAGGCAACGCAGTCGCGCCGATGGAAACTTTGAAAAAACACGGTGCCGACGCAATTCGCTGGTATTTTTACGAAAATTCCGCTCCTTGGCTGCCGAATAAATTTTCCGACGACGCCGTCACCGAAGGTCAAAGAAAATTTTTGGGTACGCTGTGGAATACTTACGCGTTTTTTGTCCTTTACGCGAATATCGACGACTTCAACGCAAAAAATTTTGAAATTGATTACGAAAAACTTTCCGTGACGGATAAATGGCTTTTGTCGCGCTTAAATTCCGTCGTGCAAAATGTTGACGAAAGTCTTGCAAATTATAAAGTTCCCGAAACCGCGAAGGCTCTGCAGAATTTTATCGACGAGCTTTCAAATTGGTACGTTCGCAGAAGTCGCGCAAGGTTTTGGGCGAAGGGTATGGAGCAGGATAAAATTAACGCTTTTATGACGCTTTATACTGCGCTGGTGACTTTTGCGAAAATTTCCGCGCCGATGATTCCTTTCATCACGGAAAATATTTACAGAAATTTAGTTTGCTCGATTGATAAAAACGCGCCCGAATCCGTTCACCTGTGCGATTTTCCGACTGCTGAAGAAAAATTTATCGACAGCAATCTTGAAAAAAATATGGACGAAGTTTTAAAAATCGTCGTCCTCGGTCGCGCGGCAAGAAATTCCGCAAATATTAAAAATCGTCAGCCCGTCGCGAAAATGTTTGTCAAAGCCCCCGAAGTTTTGCCGAAATTTTTTGTCGAAATTATCGAGGACGAATTGAACGTCAAGTCTGTCGAATTTCGCGAAGATATGGAAGAGTTCGTCAAGTACAACATCAAGCCGAATTTCAGAGTTCTCGGCAAAAAAGTCGGCAAAAAAATGTCCGCCGTGCAAAATATTTTAAAGACTTTGAACGGCGCGGCTGCAAAATCCGAACTCGACAAAACCGGCGAATTGAAAATTTCCGTCGACGGAGAAGAAATTATTTTGACAGCTGAAGATATTGAAATTTCCGTCGCGCAAACTGAAGGCTTTAACTGCCAAAGCGATAACGAAACTTCTATCGCGCTTTCAACCGAACTCACGCCCGAACTTATCGAAGAAGGTTTTGTCCGCGAAATTATCAGCAAAGTTCAGACTATGCGCCGCGATTCAAATTTTGAGGTCACCGACAGAATTAAAATTTTTGCGTCCGACAATGAAAAACTTTCCGAAATCATCAAGAAAAATTCCCGCGAAATTAAAAATATCACGCTTGCCGACGAAATTATCTTTGAAAAAATTTCGGACGCTAAGGATTGGGACATCAACGGCGAAAAAATTTCTCTGAAGGTCGAAAAAATTTAAATAGTGGACAGTGGATAGTGGATAGGGGATTTTTCCCTGACCACTGTTTGCTGCCCAAATGAAAAAGCACCTGCCGATTACGGTAAGTGCTTTTTTTTCTGCGCGAATGTTATTTCAATTTAATTATCCGCTGATTTTTTGAACCGCGAAAATTTAATTCCAAATCCCGCAATTCCTCGATATATTCGCCGTCAACCAAAACATCGACGAACTTTAACAACTTATCTGACTCGGGCGGAAGTTCCTCAAATTTATAACCCGTATAACACCAAACATCAAGCCCCAAATTTTTTGCAGTTTCGGCAAGTTCGGCCGCAGGGGAAATTTGTAAAAACGGCTCCCCGCCCGTCAAAGTTATTCCCGTCAAAAGCGGATTTTTTTTTATTTGCTCAATCAATTCCGAAGTGTCGACGACCTTGCCGCCGTCCAATGCGTGAGTGTGCGGATTATGGCAACCCTTGCAATTTCTCAAACAACCCTGCATAAAAATTGCAAATCTGATTCCCTCGCCGTCAACGATTGATTCCGGTACGATACCTGCAATGCGAATTTTCAAAATTTATGCTCCCAACTGATTTTTTAACGTCTTCTGCCGCCGCGCCGATTTCTGTCATCGTCCATGTACTGTTCATAAAAATCCTCAATCGGCATAAACAAATATCTGATTCCCTCTATAAAACCGATCCAAGTCGGCAAAGAAGTCCAGAAAAATAAAGCGTACAAAATTCCTTGAAAAGTTTTTCCCTGATAAAATTTGTGCGCGCCGACCGTCCCGAAAAAAATCGCCAGCGCGGATTGAATCAGTTTTCGCTGAACAATTTGCGGTCTTTCTTCTTCCGGAAAACTTGGATAAATTTCCTCCGCTCTCGAATTTCTTTTTCTCATCCGCCTGGTAGTTTGCGGCACGGGCAAATTTCTGCGCTCAAGCCCGCCCAAAGGTCTGTCCAAAAGGTCCGTATCAATTCGCACATTTCCAAACTCGTCGACTTTGCCAACATCAACGGGCTGACTTTTAATTCCCTCCGCGTCAAGTTGTTGCTCCATAACTTTTAATTCCGCGTCGGCAGAAATTATCTGATCGTTCAAAACGTGTTCAAACTGATCTTTATAAGCCTCATTCAGCGCGGACAAAGCCGTTTTCATTCGATTTTTTAAATCCTCAATCTTATCGGTCGAAAGTTGAGTTGCCTCCAACTCCTGATATTGCTTGACGATTTTAACTGCGCGGTCTTGATAGTAATCGATAAATTTGCACGCCAGCGGGATTCTGTTCGGGTTTTGCTCAAGATTGGACAAAAGATTTTTCGCCGTGCCCTGCATTTTTTTCAGTTGCCCGGCAAGAAATCTGTCGGAAATATTTTTTTGCGCTTCCTCAAGAAATTTATAATCCGCCATCGCCTTTTCAAAATTTTCCTGAAGGTAATCGGCTCGCTCTTCTTCAAGCTCATCAAGATCAAGGCGCGGCGTTCGATTTTTCTTCCAATCCCAAAAGGCTTTTCCGCCGAAAATAACCGCCACCGTCGCCAAAATCACAAGTAAATAATCCACGTCTCTCGCCTCCGCCGAAATTTTATCATAAAAAAATTCTTTAAGAAAGAAAAAAATTTTTACGATATAGTGGGCAAAGAAGGTTTTATTTTGTGTCACAGAGGAGGGGAGAAAAATGATTGAGAAAATTCTAAAAATTGCGCGTATAAAAGGCGTTGACAACGATGTCGGGCGCAGGTTCGACAGTCGGCGCAAAGACAGTGACGAAGATAACGCCTTCGCCAATGAGTTAAACCGCGTTATGAAAAAGAAAAAAGAAACCGAGTCAAGCGAAATTCCCGAAGCCTATAAACTTGAACTTTCCAACATCGGCACGCAATCTTTATTTTATTACGGCGGGCTGAATTTAAATGAGCTTTTGGGATAAAAATTTTGGGGGAAACTAAATTTGAATATCGATAAAAAAAATATGCGCCTTGCAATTTTGGAAGCAAAAAAAGCGTACAGCGAAGGCGAAGTTCCGATAGGTGCCGTTCTCACAGACGAGAGCGGCATTTTAATTTGCGCCGAACACAACCGAATTGAACAGCTCAAAGACGCGACCGCCCACGCAGAAATTTTACTCCTGCGAAAGGCAAATAAAATCATTGAACGAAAAAATTTTTTGAATTATACTTTATACTCAACGATCGAGCCCTGCCCGATGTGCGCGGGCGCGTTGGTTTTGTGTCGAGTGGGCAGATTGGTTTTCGGCGCGACTGATTCAAAATTCGGCGCGGCGGAATCTCTTTTCAATATCGTCGACAACAAAAATTTAAATCACAGATTAAAAGTCACTGCGGGGGTTTTGGAAGATGAATGTTTGGAACTTATGAAAAATTTTTTTATTGCGCGGCGAGAAAATCGCTTTTGAAGGATTTTTAAGCCCTTTATAGAAAAAATTTTTTGACGGTTTCTTTTTAAAAGTTTTTGGAGTGATTTATTTGGCACTGATGAGAAGACCGGGTTCAAGAACGGCGGGTTTTGGAGCAAATAAACCCGTCTTAAAAAATTGCGTTGAGTGCGGCAGAATCTTTTCACCCATACGCGGAGAAAAAATTTGTCGTGACTGCCGGTTAAAAGAAGAAGAATTGGAACGACAAGTTATGAGTTACGTCAGAGATCACCCGGGCATTTCAATAAGCGAAGCAGTTCGCGGAACGGGAGTCCCCGAAAAAATCGTCAAACGAATGGCGCGGGAAGGAATGTTCGTAACTCAAGGCTTGGCAACAAATGTTACCTACCCCTGCACAAGATGCGGCAAACCCATTACCAGCGGCACTTATTGCACGGATTGCCTTCAAACTCTGCGCAATGAAACAAAAAAAGCCGCTGAGGCTATGAACATAAGAGTCAGGGAAACAAAAAAAATGTCCACCATCGACAGACTCAACGCCGAAGCCAAACGCGAAGTCGACAACGAAAACCGAGTAATCGAACGGCATTTTTCAAAAGGTATGCAAGAGTTAATCAACAGGTCGAAAAACAAAATTCAATGAAAAATTTGCTTGAAAGTTGCGAACTTTGTCCGCGAAGATGTAAAGTCAATCGAAAAAAATCTGTCGGCTTCTGCGGGGCAAGTGAAAAAATCTGCGCGGCATTGGTCAGCTTGCACAAGTGGGAAGAACCTTGCTTGGTCGGAGAAAACGGCGCAGGCACAATTTTTTTTTCACACTGCAATTTAAAATGCGTCTTCTGTCAAAATTTCAAAATCAGCCACGAAAATTTCGGCAAAGAAATTTCAATCGAACGGCTTGCAGAAATTTTTATCGAGCAACAGAATCGAGGCGCGGCAAATGTCGAACTCGTTACGCCGACTCATTACGTCCCGCAAATCTGCGCGGCGATTGACATTGCAAAAAAATCCGGCTTGAAAATTCCCGTCGTCTACAACTCAAACGCCTACGAAAATCTTGAAACGCTTGACTTGCTGAAAAATCGCGTCGATATTTTTTTGCCGGATTTAAAATATTTTTCCGATGAACTTGCAAAAAATTATTCCAATGCGCCGAATTATTTTGAAATTGCGACGGCGGCAATAAAAAAAATGTTTGAACTCGTCGGCGAATCAAAATTTAATTCCGAAGACTTGATGATTCGCGGCGTGATTGTTCGTCATTTAATTTTGCCGAACGCAAGGCACGACAGTATGAAAATTATCTATTGGCTTTACAAAACTTTCGGCGACAAAATTTTTATCAGTCTGATGAATCAATACACGCCGATTTTTCGCGCAGGTGATTTTAAAAAAATTTCTCGGCGACTTACAAAATTTGAATATAAATCCGTGATAAATTACGCGGCCGAACTCGGAATAAAAAATTGTTTTGTGCAAACTCAAGGCGCGGTCGGCGAAAATTTTATCCCGAATTTTAACCTCGCGGGAATTTAAGAAGCTGTATTCACGGCTTCAGCGGTTAGCGGACAGCGGACAGGAATTTTTTCCCCCTACTCCCTACCCACTGTCCACTACCCACTACTAAGGAGGTAATTTATGGACTGGACCTTTCAACAAAAACTGGTCGGACTCATCTCGACAATCGGACTTTCGGACATTCTGGAAATTTTACTCGTTGCAATTATTTTTTATAAACTTTATAAAGTCATCGAAGGAACACGCGCCATCACGCTGGCAAAAGGAATTTTCGTTTTGTTTCTGGCAAATTTTTTATGCAGTACGCTTTTTAATTTGCCGCTTTTGAGTTGGCTTTTTGAAAAATTTATGACGTGGGTATTCGTTGCCCTGCCGATAGTTTTTCAGCCGGAACTGCGCCGCACCCTCGAAAAACTCGGGCAAGGCAGATTTATTTTCGACGACGTGCCCGGCTCCCTGGACGAAGAAGAGGCAAAAAAAATTATCGAAGAAATCGTCACGGCCTCAAAATCT
Organism: uncultured Selenomonadaceae bacterium; assembly: GCA_905236725.1. Taxonomy (GTDB): domain Bacteria; phylum Bacillota; class Negativicutes; order Selenomonadales; family Selenomonadaceae; genus Quinella. The sequence goes on from CAJOCT010000033.1 coordinate 19,464, forward strand.
TTATCGGCGACAAAAACCGGCGCACTTTTGGTAATCGAAAGGCGAATGGGCTTGAACGACATCAGCGACACGGGAATCAGACTTGACGCGCGAATTTCCGCAGAACTTTTGGGAAATATTTTTTTCGTCAACACACCGCTGCACGACGGCGCGGCAATCATTCGCGGGAAAAGATTATTATCGGCGGGCTGTTTGCTTCCGCTTACGGAAAAAGGCGGACTGTCAAAAGAACTCGGCACCCGTCACCGCGCGGCAATAGGACTTTCCGAACAGTGCGACGCGTTAATTTTGGTCGTGAGCGAAGAGACCGGCACAATTTCAATCGCGGAAAACGGAAGGCTTATGCGCTATCTGAACGAAGAAACTTTGACCAGCCTTCTCAAACCGGCTTTTATGGACACGCGCAGAAAACATTGGTTTGACTTCCTGACAAAATGGAGGCGGTAAAAGTGGAGCGGCTGAAAAAAATTTTCACGCACAACAAAATTCAAAAACTTTCCGCGCTGACGGTTTCGTCGGCTCTTTGGCTCTTCGTTATGGGAAGTCAAGACCCTTCTATGAACGGCTCTTACAGCGTTTCGGTTTCTCTCGCCAATCCTTCAAGAGAATACAGAGTGGTTTACGACGATCAATATGTTAAAGTTGCGCTGAAGGGCGCGCGCTCGAATTTTGCCGAATACAAGGCGGGCGACATTCAAGCATTCATCAACGCGACGAATTTGGCGGAGGGTGAATACGATTTGCCCGTTGAAGTTGCATTCCCGAAAGGTTTTGAACTCGACAAAGTCACGCCCGACAAAGTGCACGTAAAAATTGATCCTTACATCGAAAAGCAAATACCCGCCGAAGTTATCGTAAACGGCTCGACGGTTTCGGATTCTTTTGTGAACGGGATTACAAAGTCTTTGGAAAATATAACCGTGCTCGGCGCAAAAACTGCGGTCAATTCCGTCGAAAGAGTTATAGGCTACGTCGGCTTGACCGGCAACAAAGATGACTTTGAAATTCGCGTCCCGATGACTGCCATTGATGCTGACGGCCGCGAAGTGCAGGGCGTGAGAGTTGTTCCCTCGTCGATTACCGTCACGATTGACATTGAATCCGGCTTGAGCAAAAAAACAGTGCCGATTACCGCCGAAATAAGCCCGCCTGCAGGTCGTGAGATTGAAAAAATCACCGTCACCCCCGCAAATATCGAACTTTCCGGCAAGGAGGAAACTTTGGCGCAAATAAATTCCGTCTCAACTGCAAAAGCGGTTATCACTGCGGGGAAAGAAGACTTCAACGGCGATTTAAAAATAATTTTCCCTTCGGGCGTGACCGCTCAAGTCAAAGAAGCTCATATTCACGCCGAATTGAAAAAATAAATTTTTTGGGGAGATGAAAAAAATGATTGAAGAATATGCGGCGACACATTCGCACTCGTACTCGCATTCGCACACTCACAAGCAAACAAAAGCCGTCATAAACCGAATGGCGCGGCTTATCGGTCATTTGCAGGCGACAAAAAAAATGATCGAGGACGGGCGCGACTGCAGTGAAATTCTGATTCAACTTTCGGCAGTCGAGGCGGCAATAAGAGCCGTCAGCCGCGTTATTTTGAAAGATCATATCGAACATTGCATAGTCGAGGCGGTTGAGGAAAATGACCAAGAATCAATCGACCGACTTAACCAAGCCATTGATCAAATTATGAAATAAAAAATTTTCAACAAAAAAAACTCTGTCCTTTCAATGCAGAACAGAGTTTTTTTTTTACAAATTATTTTCCGACAAATCAATTTTATCACGAGCAAAAGCGTCCATAATGCGC
>CAJOCT010000034.1 GCA_905236725.1 uncultured Selenomonadaceae bacterium
TTCAAACTCGACAAAGTTTTTCTGATGACGAGAGTGTTTGACAGCGGATATTGAATCATTTTCAAAATTATTTTCAGTGCGGCGGACGTGGATTTTTTAGTCTGTCGAAAATTTTATCCAAATTCACAACGTTAGCTTTCATTTTTTCCGCCTAAATTATCAATAAAAATCGTCGGTAAATCCGAATCGTTTAAATTTCCCTCAAATCCAAAAATTTTCGCCAATTCTGAAATTTTTGCTCCCGCAAATTTTTTACTTCCGCCGTATGCTTTCAAATATGCTTGAGTTACGTTGAAACTTTGCAAGCAGAAAATACAAAATAATTTTTTTTTATCCACATTTCGCACCGCCCTCCTTTGAGCAAAAAAATTTTATTTCAAAAATTTAATCGGATGGCGATTATTTTTTCTCGCCCACATTCTTTTCACTTAGTCATAAAACTGCAAATCTTCCCAACAATCCTCAAGAAATTTTATCAAATCATCGGCAGAGGCAAATGCGCCGTAAGTAAAAAAAAGTACCATTTACGAGTTTAAAAGGTTTTAGGTATTTTCTTCAAACAGCGTTTCGCCCGTCGCGTCGTTCACAAATTCACTCCCGCCAACGACAAAATTTTTCTATAGCTATAAAATAAGAATTTTGCCATTGATTCTTCTGTTAAAATTTTTCTCGAAAATATTTTATGTGCCGCTGTCCACTCCGCAAGGCTACTCGATATTTTGCCGACTTTTTCGTTATTTTTGCTTTCCATAGAGTGCAAAAAGTTCAGCAAAGTGCAGCAACTTCCTTGACGCGGCTTATGTTTGTCGGTGTTTATCGTGACGAATCAGACGAGCCGACAGGAAAAATTTTGTATTACACTCTCAACTTGTAACGTATTCGCTGTTGCTGTATTCGTTAAAGCGAAAGAAACGTTCCGATGAGGTTGATAACTTTGAAAGTGTCGGCAGAGGATTTAATTTTGAAAGAACATTGAGCGGGCGACCGATCTTTTTTTTAGCCTTTTTAACGGCTTTTCCGCTCTTCAAAATTTAAATGAGTGTGATTAGTTCGAAAAAATTTTTTTACGAACTCTCGCTGAAAAAATGGCGGGAGTTTTTTTGTTCGCTGAATTGCTGTATAATCAGACGGATAAAATTGAAGGGAGAAATTTTTATGGCAATGCTCGATATAAAAGACATAAACGTTTATTATGGCGCGATTCACGCGATTAAGGGAATAAGTTTGGAAGTCAATGAAGGCGAAATTGTGACTTTAATCGGCGCGAACGGTGCGGGAAAATCGACGACGCTCAGAACAATTTCGGGACTTTTGAAACCGAAAACCGGCACGATAAATTTTTTGGGAAAAGATATTGCGGGGATGCCTGCGCATAAAATTGTCCGCGAAGGAATTTCACAAGTCCCCGAAGGCAGAAGAATTTTTGCGGAAATGACTGTTATGGAAAATTTGGAGCTCGGCGCATTTATTCGCGACGACAAATCCGAAATCGAAAAAGATTTTAAAATGGTCTTCGGCAGATTCCCGCGCCTTGAAGAAAGAAAACTTCAACCTGCAGGAACTTTATCGGGCGGAGAACAACAAATGCTGGCAATGGGGCGGGCGTTAATGAGTCGACCGAAACTTTTGCTTCTCGACGAACCTTCAATGGGACTTGCGCCGCTTTTGATCCGAGAAATTTTTTCTATCATCATCGACATAAATAAAACCGGCACGACAGTTTTGCTCGTCGAACAAAACGCGAATATGGCTTTGTCGATTGCCAACCGCGCTTATGTTTTGGAAACGGGCAGAATTACAATTTCCGGCGACGCGAAAGAACTTGCGGCAAGTGAGGACATTCGCAAGGCTTATCTCGGAGGTTAAAAAATTTTTTTTTTCGCAAATAAAAAAGAGCCGTTACCGAAATTGTGACGACTCTTTTTTTTTTGAAATCAAGAATTAAATTTTAAATTTGCCGATAACTTCCTGCATTGCTTGAGCCATCTCGGCAAGTGAACGACTGGCATCGGCGATTTCGTGCATTGTGGCGGTCTGTTCTTCGCTGGAGGCTGAAACTGTTTCAGATTCCCGCGCAACTTCGCGACTCTTTGTATTTATATTTTCGACAGCTTGATTGATAAAGTCCGTGCTGTCAACCAAATTCGCGACGATTTCTTGCATTTTCGCGGAGGCCTTTGAAACTTCGGTGACGGTGTGAATGATTTCGCCGAAAGTTTTGCCCGCGCCGTCAACCGCGTCAGTGCCGTTTTTGACGTTTGAAACGCCTTCCTGCATCGCAACGACTGCATCTTGCGCCTTCGCTTGAATTGAGCCGATCAAGTCGGAAATTTCACGCGCGGAACCTTGAGACTGCTCGGCAAGTTTACGAACTTCATCGGCGACGACGGCAAAACCTCTGCCGTGTTCACCTGCACGCGCCGCCTCTATCGCCGCATTCAACGCCAAAAGATTCGTCTGGTCTGAAATTGCGGAAATCGCATCGACAATTTTGCCGATTTTTTCGGACTCTTCTCCAAGCAAGGAAATAACTCCCGCGGAAGTGCTGACGGATGTTTCAATTTTCTTCATCTGGTCAACGGCATTTTCTACACTCTTGCCGCCTTGCTCGGCCGCCTGATTCGCCTCTTCAATCATGCTGGAATATCCGCTCAAAGTGTCGGTGAAGTTGTCCATATGAGATTTCAAACGTTCCGCCTGACTTGACGCGTTTTCAACTTCCGTGAATTGTTCGTTACAAGCTCCCGCGACATTTACAATCGAGTCGGCAACCTGATTTATTGCAATCGTCGACTGATCCGCGCTCGCCGTCAACTGTTGAGAAGCGGCGGCAACTTGTTCGGCTGAATTGACAATTTGCTTGACCATTGCCTGAATATTTTCCTGAAGTTTATGAACCGCAACCGCCATTACTCCAAGTTCGTCACGGCGGTCAATATCCAACGATTCGGTTTTGGAATTTTTCCTGAAATCGCCCGTCCCCATAACGTCCAAAACTTCGGTAACTTGGCGAATCGGGCTGATAAGTTTGTTTGAAAGGAAAGTCGCGATAACGACCATAATGACTTCCAAAACTATTACGACAATCGCAACCGTTATCAGACTGCTGTGAAATTCCTCGTCCGATCTCGCACGCATTTCGGCAACTTTTGTGTCGATGTAGTCAATCCAAACGCCCGTGCCGATAACCCACTGATAAGGCGCGAAAGATGCAGTATAATTTCTTTTCGGCAAAGGTTCGGTCTGTCCGGGCTTTGCAAACATCAAATCAGTAAAACCGCCGCCGGATTTTTTGCCGTTCTCAATCATTTCGCGAATAAATTGTTTTCCGGTGGGGTCTGTCAAATTTATTCTGGATTTACCTTCAGTTTCAGCCCTGCCGAGTAAAACAACATTCACGCCGTCGAAAGTGTCAATCCAAAAATATCCCGCGCCGTTGTCATAGCGCAAATCTCTGACAAGTGCCGCCGCTTCGGTTTTAGCCTGCGCTTCGGTGATTGTTCCCGCCTGTTGACGCTTATAAATTTCCTCTACCAAACTTATTGCCATTTCGGTTTCGTGTTTCAATTCCGCTTCAATGTTAGATTCCAATTCCGTGCGAAATTCTTCAACCTTGGCATCGGTTGCATCCGACATGCTTTTCAGAAAAACTCCGCCGATTAAAACCATCGTAATCAGCGACGCACCGATCATCATCATTAGAAATTGGGTGCGCATTGAACTGAGTCGCTCCATAAAAAAATCCCCCCGCATAAATTGTTATTCTATTTGACGAATAATTCTTTTCGCAAGTCAATTTTCCTGCAAAAAGTTTTTCGGTTGTGCCATAAAAAATTTTATTGTAAAATATCGCCGTTCGATTTTTGTTTATGGAGAGGAGAGTTTTTTAAAATGGAAATGACTGCATGGTCGGTCTTGCCGCCGCTGATAACAATCGCACTGGCGTTGTTGACGAAGGAAGTTTATTTTTCGTTGATTATCGGAATTTTTTCCGGTGCGATGCTTTTCACCGGCGGAAATTTTTTTCAGTCGATAATGACTTTTTTTGAAATAATGTCGGCAAAAGTCGGCGGCAATGTAAATATTTTGGCGTTTCTGGTAATTTTGGGAATTTTGGTCGCCGCAATTACTCGCAGCGGTGCAACTCGGGCTTACGGCGAATGGGCAAGAAAAGTTATCAGCGGGAAAAAATCCGCGCTCGGTCTGACAGCTTTTTTGGGAATTTTAATTTTTATCGACGATTATTTTAACTGCTTGACCGTCGGCACCGTTATGCGTCCCGTCACGGATAAATTTAAAATTGCCCGCGCAAAACTCGCCTACGTTATCGACTCGACGGCCGCGCCGATTTGTATTATCGCGCCGGTTTCAAGTTGGGCGGCGGCAGTCGGTTCGTCCTTGCCGGAAGGAAGTTTTATTGACGGATTCGCACTTTTTTTGCAGACGATTCCTTTCAACCTTTACGCTTGGTTGACGATGATTTTTATGGTTTTTATTATCGTGAGCGGAAGAGATTTTGCGACGATGCGAAAGACCGTTGACGAAAATATCCGCGAATTTAAAGTTCCCGACGAATACAAAGACACGGTTGAAAGTGAAAAAAACAGCGGCGGGCAGGGAAAAATTATCGATTTGGTTTTGCCGCTGATAGTTTTGATTGTGATTTGTATTTATGGAATGCTTTACACCGGCGGTATTCATGAAGGAAAATCGATTGCCGATGCGTTCGCCGATTGCGATGCGTCACAGGCTTTGGTTTTCGGCTCATTCATTGCGCTGGTTTTCATTTCGATTTTATATCTTCCGCGCAAGGTTATAACTTTTGCCGAATACTGCGAATGTTACGCGCAGGGATTTAAGGCTATGGTCCCGGCAATTTTTATTTTATGTTTGGCGTGGACACTTTCCGGCGTTTGTTCTGATGAATATTTAAATTTGGGCGGATATGTCGGCGAAATTGTCAAAAATAATAATTCTCTTGCGATGTTTTTGCCCGTGATATTTTTCCTCGTGGCGATTGCGTTGGCGTTTGCGACGGGAACGAGTTGGGGAACGTTCGGAATTTTAATCCCGATTTCAATTTCTATTTTGAGCAGTCTCCCGACTGACGAAGCGACAAGACTTTTGGTTTTGTGCGTTGCGGCGATTTTATCGGGCTCGGTCGGCGGAGATCATGCCTCGCCGATTTCCGACACGACAATTTTGGCTTCGGCGGGTGCGCAATGTCATCATATCGAACACGTTTCAACTCAAGTGCCGTATGTTTTGACGGTTTCAGTTTGTTGTGTCGTCGGATTTTTGATTGACGGAATCACTCAAAACGGCTGGCTGGGTCTTGCGGTAAGTCTGACATGTCTGGGCGGAGTTATGTTGTTCTTGAAAATGAAAGTTGCCCCTCCTGCCGAATAGTGAATATTTTTTTCTAGCCCCTACCCACTGTCCACTGTCCACTATACAAATAATTGACGCGGAAAAAATTTTTGTGTAAAATTCCCGCGTAAGTTTATAATGCGGGGTGAGATTTTGCTGACAGTTTTAATGGTTTTGGACGCGATAATTTCGATAGGATTGATAGCGGCGGTGCTCGGTCAAGAGGCGAAGTCCGGCGGTATGGGCGGAATGGACGGCGGAGCGGATGCAGTTTTTTCCGGCAAGGCTCGCGGAATGGACGCGCTTTTGGCTCGCGTGACGGTCGTTTTGGCTGTGCTTTTCGCCGTGATAACTATTGTGATAGCCAAATTGACAAGTTAATCTAGGGAATAGGATACAGTGGATAGGGGACAGACTGTAACCTGTACACTGTTCACTGTCCGCTAAAAAATCGACTGAAAGGAGATTTTTTTATGTTTGGGATTATAGTAGGCACTCATGGAATTTTTTCAACAGAAATTGTAAAATCTTGCGAAATGATCTGCGGGAAAAAAGATTTCGTTAAGACCGTGACTTTTGTTCAAGGTGAAAGCGTCGATAAAATTGCGGAGAAATATCAGGCGGCGATTAACGAACTCGGCAACCCCGAAAAAGTTTTGTTTTTGAACGATTTGCGCGGCGGCAGTCCTTACAATGCGGCGTGCAAGTTGGTGAAAAAAAATCCGCAGTACGGAATTGTCACGGGCGTTAATTTGCCGATGTTAATTTCGATGGTTTACGAAGACGATGCGGATATTAAAACGCTGATTGAAAAAGCGATTTTCGGCGGCAGTGAGGGAATGTATCCCGCGACTTATGAAAGTTTAAACGCGCCCGAAGAAATTGCGGAAAGCGACGAATAGTTTTTAGAGGTTGTGTTCATAGGTGAATATTTTTCAACAACCGGCTCTTAAAATAAATTTTTTAAATGTTACTTTTCTTTGTGCCGACAATGTAGTGGCCAGTGGTTAGTGGACAGGTTGCAGGGATTTTTCCCTAACCACTGACCACTGTTCACTGTCTGCTACTTTCGTCACGCTCACTAGGCGGACAGTGGCGCACATCCGTGTGCGCCGGGTTTTGTTTTTAGAATTAAAAGTCTCTTAGTTCTGATAAAAAATTTTTGACACCTGCGAAGGTGTTTTTTTTTCGGCAAAATTAAAACGTGCCAACCTGCAAAATTTCAGATTGACACGTCTGTTAAAAATTTTATTGCCGATTTAATCTAACGCGATATATGCTTTCAATGCAAAACCGACTTGCCCGCGATATTCCACGCGGTAAAATTCACTTGAAGTATTTCCCAAATATTTTATCCGCGCACCAAGCGGAATTTGCATAATTTCCGCCGCCTTGACTGAAGGATATTCGCGCAAAGTTATTGACTCTCGACAATTTACGACTGTCCCGTATCTCGCGGAAGATTGAGAACTCGGCGCAAGATATTGAGCCAGCGCATAACCGATAAGCCCGTCATAATTTATTTTATAAAAGCCGTTTCCGGCATTTTCAATAAATCCGACCGCTTGACCTAAGGGAATTTGCGTAATTTCCGCCGCGTTGACTGAAGGAGCGTCGCGCAAAGTTATCGACTCGCGGCAATTCACGACAAAATAAGTTGCAACAACGTTAGTGCCTGCCGAAACATTCGACGCAATCACACAAATTAAAATCGTCAGTAAAATTGAAAATTTTTTCATGGGAAATTTATCCTCAAAAAAATTTTATTTCATCGTGACAAGATTTTTGCCCGTCATCTCCGCAGGAATTTCCATCCCCGCCAAAGTCAAAAGAGTCGGCGCAACATCACACAACGCACCGTCTTTGACGTCCGCAACTCTGTCGGAAACAACGATAATCGGCACGGGGTTGGTCGTGTGCGCGGTGAACGGCTCTTTCAAGTCATAATCAAACATTTTATCCGCATTCCCGTGATCCGCGATAATTACAACTTCGCCGCCGACTTTCTTCATGCACTCGACGAAAATTCCGACGCAAACGTCAACAGTCTCAACCGCCTGAACGGCCGCTTTCATAACGCCGGTATGTCCTACCATGTCGCCGTTCGCAAAGTTCAAAATTATGAAATCGTATTTTTCGGAAAGAATCGCGTTGGCAACTTTGAGCGTTACGGTCGGCGCACTCATTTCGGGTTTAAGGTCATAGGTCGCAACTTTCGGGGAAGGAACCAAAATTCTGTCCTCACCCGCGTACGGCTCCTCAACGCCGCCGTTAAAGAAAAATGTAACGTGCGCATATTTTTCGGTCTCGGCAATTCTGAGTTGAGTAAGTCCCGCCTTGCTGATAGTTTCGCCAAGTCCGTTTTCGACAGTTTCGGGCGGATAGGCAACCTCGACGTTCAAACCTTCCTCATATTGCGCCATCGTAACGAACGGAACTTTTTTAAGTTCTTCGACGCGCGGGAAACCGTCAAATTTATCGTCGGTGAAAGCGTGCGTCATTTCGCGGCCTCTGTCAGGTCTGAAGTTGAAGAAAATAATTCCGTCTTCAGTTTTCACGCCGGGATAATCGCCGATAACGACGGGAATAACAAATTCGTCGGTGACTTTGTTGTCGTAAGATTCTTTGATAGCCTCTGCGGAAGAATTTTTCTTAGGCGCATCAGCCTTCGCAATCGCGTTGTAAGCCTTCTGAACTCTGTCCCAACGTTTATCCCTGTCCATCGCGTAATATCTTCCGGAAATCGTCGCAATTTGTCCGATACCGATTTCTTTAATTTTTTCTTCAAGCGTCGCAAGATAATCGACGGCAGAACTCGGCGGAACATCGCGACCGTCAAGGAAGGCATGAACGTAAACTTTTTTCACGCCTTTATCTTTCGCGAGTTTCAAAAGTCCGTAAAGATGATCCGTGTGGCTGTGAACTCCGCCGGGCGAAAGTAATCCGAACAAATGCAACGCTCCGCCGCTTGCCACAACTTTATCCGTTACGCCGACAAGTGCTTTATTCGTGAAAAATTCTCCGTCGCGAATGGCTTTAGTGATTTTCGTCAACGGCTGATAAATAATTCTGCCCGCGCCGATATTCATATGACCGACTTCGGAATTTCCCATTTGCCCGTCAGGCAGTCCGACATATTCGCCCGACGCTTGAAGTTTTGCGTTGGGATATTTTTTTGCAAGCTCATCGAGTACGGGCGTATTTCCGACTTGAATCGCGTTATATTTGTCGGTAACGTCGCCGATCCCCCAGCCGTCCATAATAACCAAGCAAATAGGTGCGTGTTTAACAGTTGCCATCGTTTTTTACCCTCCAAAATTAAAAATTTAAACTCCCAAAACCTGTTTGTTGCTGATAAGATAGTGAATGTCGCGAGCTTTGATAAGCCATTCGCCGTGCTGTTTTGAGTAAATATCTTCATAGTAAACGCAGTAATCGGTAATAGTATCTTCGCCGAAATTTTCCGTGATATGGGCGGCGCGGCAAAATAAAAGTCCCGTTGCCTTATCCTTCGCCAAAAAATCGATCGTGTGTTGACCGAGCATATAATGACAACGCTTGACTGTGCCCATAAAATTTTTTAAACCGGCTTCGATATATTTAAGACCGCTGAACTCCAAAATTTTTTCGTCGCCCATGTAAATATTTACTTGAGCGTCAGAGGTGAAAAATTTTACTTGTTCGGAAGAGCGACCTTCAAAATTCGCGACTTTACCGACTAACCTTTGAATCGTCACGGTTTCGATAACTTGTTCTTGATTCATATAAAACCCTCGTAAAATTTAATAAAAGCCGCCAATCTGACAACCGGCAACTAATCACCGGCGACTAAATTGGCGGCTCAAATTATTTCTACTTCAAAAGGACGGCAACGACTATTGCGGCAATACCGACTCCTGCGGCGATAATTCCTCCCATTGCAGTCATGGTGAGATTGCGGACATGTTTGCCCATACCGTCGATTGATCGTCGAATTTCCCGCATATCGGCATCTTGTCTGTTTCGCGACTCACGACTTTCCTCAATGAACAAATCGACCTTCTGAGAAACTTTTTCGACGGCAATTTCCAAACTTGTGCAACGACCTTCCAAATTTTCTACTCTTGATTCTAAATCCGCCACAATCATCACCGCCTTTCGAGTAAATTTTTTTCAAACTCAGAAATTGACAATCGCGCTGAAGTCTGCAGATTTAAGGGACGCTCCGCCGACAAGTGCGCCGTCAACATTCGGCTGTTTCATAAGGTCTTTAATCGTGGCAGGTTTGACACTTCCGCCGTACTGAATGCGAATAGCGTCCGCCGCCTCTTGACCGAATGCCTTTGCAACACATTCGCGAATTGCTTTGCAGACTTCTTCAGCCTGTTCAAAGGTCGCAGTTTTGCCCGTGCCGATAGCCCAGATCGGTTCGTAAGCGATAACGAGTTTGGCAACTTCTTTAGCCGTGAAGCCTTCGAGAGCCGCCGCAACTTGTTTTGTGACGTGTTCAATATAATTTCCCGCTTCGCGAATTTCGAGGGATTCGCCGCAACAAATTATCGGGGTGATTCCCGCATTGAAAGCGGCCTTCGCGCGTTTGTTGACGCCTTCATCAGTTTCGCCGAAATAATCGCGTCTTTCGCTGTGTCCGAGAATTACATAGTCAACGCCGATTTCGTTCAACATTTCAGTAGAAATTTCGCCCGTAAATGCGCCGGATTTTTCCCAGTGAACATTTTGCGCGGCAACGTGAATATTCGTCGATTTCGCGGCTTCGGCAACTGCGGCGAGTGCTGTAGCGGTAGGAGCAACGACTACGCGGCAATTTGCATTCGCAACGAGCGGGATAAGTTCTTCGACGAGCTGAACGCCTTTTTTAATCGTGTTGTTCATCTTCCAGTTGCCCGCGATAATCGGAGTGCGTCCCACGCCGTCAATAGCATCAATGCCCGGCAAAACTTTACCTTCGAGATATTCGAGAGTTGCGCCGCCGCCTGTCGAGATGTGAGAAATTTTATCGGAAAGACCTGTTTTCTTAAGAGCCGCGATAGAATCACCGCCGCCGACGATTGAGGTCGCGCCTTTTTCCGTCGCGTCAGCAACTGCCTTAGCAACTGCCAAAGTGCCTTTCGCAAAGTTATCGAACTCAAAAACGCCCATCGGTCCGTTCCAGATAATTGTTTTTGCGCCTTCGAGAGCTTTAACGTATTCTTGAGAAGTTTTTTCGCCGCTGTCGAGACCCATCCAATCAGCAGGACACTGGTCAACGGGGACGGTTTTAAATTCAGCGTCAGCCGCGAATTTATTTGCAACAACCAAGTCAATCGGCAGAACGACTTTAACGCCTTTTTTCTCAGCTTTTTCAAGAAGTTCTTTCGCCAAGTCAACTTTATCGGCTTCAAGTAAAGACGTGCCGACTTCGTAACCTTTAGCCTTGTCGAAAGTGTGCGCCATACCGCCGCCAATAATAATCGTGTCGACCTTGTCAATCATATTGCTGATAACGCCGATTTTATCGGAAACTTTCGCGCCGCCGATAATTCCGACGAAGGGACGCGCGGGATTTTCAAGAGTTTTGCCGATGTAGTTAATTTCTTTTTCCATCAAGAAACCCGACGCAGTTTCGAGGAAATGAGTGATACCGACGTTTGACGCATGAGCGCGGTGAGCCATACCGAACGCGTCATTAACTGCGATGTCAGCGAGTGAGGCAAGTTGTTTCGCGAATTTGGGGTTATTTTTCTTTTCTTCTTTATGATAGCGGAGATTTTCGAGCAAGAGAATTTCGCCGGGCTGAAGGGCAGCCGCCGCTTTTTCGGCAGGTTCGCCAATGCAATCTTCCGCCCATTTAACTTCTTTGCCGAGAATTTCGGAAAGTTTTTTGGCGATAGGTTTTGTGGAGAATTTCGGTTCGCGGGCTTCGGTAGGTCTGCCGAGATGGCAACCGATAATGACAGCTGCGCCCTGTTCGAGCAGATAGTTAAGAGTCGGGAGAGTTGCGTCAATGCGTTTTGTGTTGGTTATGTTCTGATTTTCGTCCATCGGAACGTTATAATCGACGCGCAGGAAAACTTTTTTACCCTTCAAGTTGATGTCTCTGATGTTTTTCTTTTCCACTTAAAAATTCCTCCTCAAAAAATTTAATCGACAAACTAAAACGCGACCCGGCCCAACATTGACGAAGAGCCGGACCGCGAAAGTCTTCAACCGTATTAAATTGCTAAAGTTGCGTTGCAATCCTTAAATTACTTCAATTCTGCGAAGTATTTGATCGTGCGAACCATCTGGCTGGTGTAGCTGTTTTCGTTGTCATACCAAGAAACAACTTGAACAAGAGTATTGCCGTCGCCGATGTCACTAACCATGGTTTGAGTTGCATCGAAGAGTGAGCCGTATTTCATGCCGATAATGTCGCTGGAAACGATTTGTTCATCATTGTAGCCGAAGGACTCATTGGCAGCCGCTTTCATAGCGTCGTTGATTTGTTCTTTGGTGACTTGACCTTTGACAACCGCGAAGAGAAGAGTCGTCGAGCCGGTCGGAGTCGGAACGCGCTGAGCCGCGCCGATCAGTTTGCCTTTGAGTTCGGGGATAACAAGACCGATTGCTTTTGCCGCACCGGTGCTGTTCGGAACGATATTGCATGCGCCTGCACGTGCACGGCGGAGATCGCCTTTGCGTTGCGGGCCGTCAAGGATCATTTGATCGCCGGTGTAAGCGTGAATTGTTGCCATGATGCCACTCTGAATCGGAGCAAGATTGTGGAGAGCTTGAGTCATCGGAGCCAAGCAGTTTGTCGTGCAAGATGCGGCCGAGAGAACTTTAACGTCAGGAGTAAGAGTTTTATGGTTGACGTTGTAAACGATTGTCGGGAGATCATTGCCTGCAGGAGCGGAGATGACGACTTTTTTCGCGCCGCCGGTGAGGTGAGCTTCTGCTTTCGCTTTGCTGGTGTAGAAACCTGTGCACTCAAGAACGACATCTACATCATGTTTGCCCCAAGGAATTTCAGCTGCATTCGGGATTTTGTAGATGATGATTTTTTTGCCGTCAACGACGATGTAATTGTCTTCGCCTTCGCCGTCATGGGATTCGACTTTGTGTTTGTGTTCGCCGATTTTGCCTGCGTAACCGCCCTGCGCGGTGTCATATTTCAAAAGGTGAGCGAGCATGGTCGGGCTGGTGAGATCGTTGATAGCAACAACTTCATAACCCTCTGCGTCAAACATCTGACGGAAAGCGAGACGACCGATACGACCGAAACCATTGATAGCAACTTTAACTGCCATTTATAAAAACCTCCCTATATATTGAAAAACTTTGAAATTTGATAACCCCTAAGTGTGCTTTATGTTACACCAATTAGAAAAAACTGTCAACAAAATTTTCGGAACATTTATAAATTTCATTTTAATTTCAGCTTTGATTTCAGGGAAAAAAATCAGACCTCCGAATTTTTTCAGAGGTCTTCTTTATTTCGTGAAAAAAATTTTAAATTCTGTCGCAGATAATTTCTGTCGCTTCATCCGTGCCGATTTTTTTGAAACCGTCTTGATAAATATCGGCAGTGCGGTAACCGTCGGCAAGAGTTTTGTCAACGGCAGATTCAATATTTTTCGCCGCTTCCTCCGCGTTCAAACTGTAACGCAAGAGCATTGCCGCGCTTAAAATCGTTCCCATCGAGTTGGCAATATTTTTTCCGGCAATGTCGGGCGCAGATCCGTGAATCGGCTCATAAAAACTTGTAAGCTCGCCGATTGACGCGCTTGGCATTAAACCGATTGATCCGCCGATAACTGCCGCTTCGTCGCTCAAAATATCGCCGAACATATTCGACGTAACAATAACATCGAACTGCTTGGGATTTAAAGCAAGTTGCATCGCCGCATTATCAACGTAGAGATGATTTAATTCGACTTCGGGGAAATTTTTCGCAAGTTCAATCACCACGCGCCGCCAAAGTCTTGAAGACGCCAAAACATTTGCTTTATCGACGGAAGTTAATTTTCCGCGCCGAATTTTCGCAGATTCAAAGGCAAGTTTGGCAATTCTTTCAATTTCCGGCACGGAATAAATTTCAGTATCCCACGCACGCTCAACGCCGTTATAAATTTCGGATTCGCACCTTTCGCCAAAATAAATTCCGCCGACAAGTTCGCGAACAATCAATAAATCAGAGCCGCCGACAAGTTCGGGTTTCAAAGGTGATCCGTCAATCAACGCGTCATAAACTTTCACGGGGCGAAGATTTGCGAAAAGCCCGAGACCCTTGCGAAGACCGAAGAGAGCTTTTTCGGGGCGTTTGTCAACGTCGATGTTGTCCCATTTTTTTCCGCCGACCGCGCCGAACAAAACCGCGTCAGCTTTTTTGCAAGCGTCAAGAGTTTCTGCGGGGAGCGGTTCGCCGAATTTATCGTAAGCCGTGCCGCCCGCGTCGCGATATTCAAACTCAAGACCGATTTGAAATTTTTCGTCAATCTTTTTCAAAACTTTTACGGCAGAATCGGTAACTTCTTTGCCTATTCCGTCGCCGGGAATCACAATAATTTTTTTCATTCCAAAACCTCCAAAATTTTTTTAAAGAATATCACAAAAATTAAAATTCCTCAATCGACAGAAATTTTTAATCCGCCGAAAGATATGCGGATTTTTTTTTCGTGTGCTATAATTCCGCAAAAAAATTTTTTGGAGGGGATTTTTTGGTCAAACAAAAATATTTGTCACATTCGGCGATGATTGCTTTTATAACGCTGATGAATATTTACCCGCCACTGTCAACCGATATGTATTTGCCTGCGTTGCCGGAAATCGGAAAATATTTTTCCGCAAACGAATTTTTGGTCGGCTTAACACTGACGATTTTTTTTCTGATGTTCGCGGTGAGTATGATTTTATTCGGTCCGTTGAGCGATAAATACGGGCGAAAACCGATTTTAATTTTGGGAACGCTGATTTATACAATCGCTTCGCTTACCTGCGTTTTGTCGCCGAATATTTATTTTTTGATCGTCGGCAGATTTTTTCAAGGCTTCGGCTCGGGCGCAGTCATAACAATTTCAACGACGCTGATAAAAGATTGTTTCAAAGGCAAAGTTATGACGAAAATTTTGGTAATAACTCAAGCTCTTGGAGTTATCGGACCTATGGCCGCGCCTTTAATCGGCGGTTTTTTGTTGCGTTTTACGGATTGGCACGGGGCATTTTATTTATTGACGGCGGTCGGAATAATAAATTTATTGCTCGCCCTGCTCTTGACCGAAACACTGCCCGAAGAAAATCGCTATCAAGGAAAAGTTTTTGATTCGCTCAAACTCATTGCGCACTTGGCGAAAGAAAAACATTTTATGATGACGCTGATAATGTTCGCGCTTTTATCAACGCCGTTTATGGCTTATTTGAGTGCGTCGTCGTTCATTTATATGGGAATTTTTTCATTGACCGCGCAGGAGTACAGTTATTTTTTCGCGGCGAATGCGTCAACTTCGATTTTGGGTCCGATGATTTACATGCAATTAAAAAAACATTTTTCAAACAATCGGCTGATGCAAATTTGTTTTGCCGTTGCATTTTTGAGCGGGCTTGCGGTTTTGATTCCGGGACATTTTGCCGCGTGGGCATTTTTAATTTGTTTCCTGCCCTTCAACGTAATCGGAACGGTTGCCAGACCTTTCGGAATGGAAGTTCTTTTGAACAAGGCGAAAGAAAACGTAGGCACGGCTTCGGCGATGATAAATTTTGTGCCGAATTTGTTCGCAAGTTTGGGAATGGCGTTGGGAACTTTGCCTTGGGGGAATTTTATCGACGGCGTCGGAATAATTATTTTAAGCGCAACAGTTTTATCAGTCTTGATGTATAAACTTGTCGGCGAAATTTAAGCAAAAAAAATAGCCGCCTAAATGCAGATTTAAGCGGTTATTTTTTTGTCTCAAGAATTTAGCCCGCCGAATTTTCTGTCGCGGTTGCCGAAGTCAACAAGTGCGTCGATAAATTCTTCGGGCGTGAATTCGGGCCAAGCGGTTTTTGTAAACCAAAGTTCAGCGTAAGCCGATTGCCACAAAAGAAAATTGCTGATTCGCAAGTCGCCGCTCGTTCTTATCAGCAAATCGACAGGCGGTTGACCTTCCGTGTCGAGTTCGTTTTCAAAAATTTTCTTGTCAATTTCATTCGCGGAAATTTTCCCTTCCGCAACTTTTTTCGCAAGACTTTGAGTGGCACGAATAATTTCATCTTGCCCGCCGTAATTCGCCGCGATGTTGAACATAACGCCCGAATTATTTTTCATAAGTTCGACCGCGTCTTTCATCTGCGCTTGAATACCGGGAGAAAATTCATTCAATCGACCGATAAATTTTATTCTGACGTTGTTGGCGTGCATTTCCATTTTTTCGCGCTCAATGTATTCGGAAAAAAGATGCATCAAAAAATCCACTTCGGCGTGCGGACGTTTCCAATTTTCGGTTGAGAATGCGTAAACCGTCAACGCTTCGAGTTTTAAATTTACCGCCGTCGTCAAAATTTTTTTCAGCGTTTTAACTCCGGCAGTATGTCCCGCACTTCGCAAAAGTCCGTGAAAACTTGCCCAACGTCCGTTGCCGTCCATGATAATCGCCACATGGCGCGGCAATTTATTTTTATCGACGCGGTTTAAAAGTTCTGTGTAAGAATTTTTCAAACTTCCATAACTTCCTTTTCTTTAGTCGACTTTGCGCCGTCAACCAGCTTGATATATTTGTCGAGGAGTTTTTGAATTTTGTCCTGCGCTTCCTTGCGGTCGTCTTCGGTAATTTCCTTGCCTTTTTCGAGTTTTTTAATTCCCTCGTTTGCATCGCGGCGAATATTTCTCATCGCAACTTTTGATTCTTCAGCTTTTTTGCCGACGACCTTGACAAGTTCTTTTCTGCGCTCTTGAGTCGGTTGGGGAATTGCGAGACGAATTGAAACGCCGTCGGAATTCGGAGTAAGCCCCAAGTCGGATTTTTGAATTGCTTTTTCGATTTCTTTTAGAGAACTTTTATCATAAGGCTTAATCAAAATCATTCGCGGTTCGGGAACGGTGACATTCGCAATTTGATTGACGGGAGTCGCCGAGCCGTAATAATCGACCATAACCTTATCCAAAAGACTGGGAGCGGCACGACCTGCGCGAAGTGTGCCGTACTCTTTTTTCAGAGCGTCAAGAGTTTTTTTCATCCTGTCTTCAGCGTCATTGATAACCTTGTCAGTCATTTTTTAAACCTCCAAAAAAAATTTATTTAACGACAGTGGTGCCGATTTTTTCGCCGAGTGCCGCGCTTACGATATTTTCGCAGTGATCGATGTTGAAGACGACGAGAGGAATGTTATTGTCCATGCAAAGACTGGTTGCCGTCGCGTCCATGACATGAAGTTCGCGGTTTAAAATTTCCATGTAAGTGAGCGTTTCAAATTTTTTCGCGTCGGGATTTTTATTCGGGTCGCTGTCATAAATTCCGTCCGTGCCTTTTTTCGCCATCAAAATTACGTCCGCTTCAATTTCCGCCGCCCTCAACGCCGCAGTCGTGTCAGTGGAAAAATACGGGTTGCCCGTGCCGCCGCCGAAAATTACGACGCGCTTTTTTTCCAGGTGACGAACTGCCCGCCGTCTGATGTAAGGTTCGGCAACTTCGCGCATTTCGATTGCAGTTTGAACGCGGGTAAAGACGTGCATTTTTTCCAGCGCGTCCTGCAAAGCCAAAGCGTTCATAATCGTGGCGAGCATTCCCATATAATCCGCCTGCGCCCTGTCCATACCCTTCGCCGAGCCGGAAAGTCCGCGCCAAATATTTCCCCCGCCTACAACGATGGCAATTTCCAAACCTGCGTCATGAATTTTTTTGATTTGTTGCGCGATGTTCTCGACAATCGGCGGATTGATTCCGAAACTTTTTTCTCCCGCAAGAGCTTCACCGCTCAACTTTAAAACGACTCTTTTGTACTTCATCTTACGACCGCCTCCGTTTTGGTTTTTAATTTTACAGGCAGATTGATTAAATTGCAATGACTTGAAAAAATTTTTTGCAAACGAAAAACTCCCCGCTTGGTTGGCAGGGAGTTTTCGATTTATCCAAATTATTCAGTTGGCTTAATTAAAATTTTACATCATCAGAGGGCTCGTCGTCGAAGTGTCGGAAGAAACGGTTTGAGTAGGAATTGTTTTATTGTCGGGTTCGTAAACGTAAGCGATATTGGCGATGTCAACCTGATAAGTTTGCCCGTTGGAATCGACGATGACTTTTGTGGTGCCATCCGCAACGGTAACGCCGGTGATAACGCCGCTCAAAGCGTCAGTCTTAACTTGCGGATTGCCCTCTTCGTCGGCGTAATTTGTAGTCTCCGTCCAATCGACACCCTTGCCGATCATGCCGCTGAGTTGACCGACGAGAACTGAAGTATCGATGTTGCTTACCAATTTATTTAATTCGGCGAGAGTGTCTGACATGTTGCCCATTTGTTCAAGAGAACTGAACTGCGCCATTTCCGCAACAAATTCGCTGTTGTCCTGCGGCTCAAGCGGGTCTTGATAACGAAGTTGGGTAACCAAGAGTTGCAAAAAAGCGTCTCTGTCCATTTCATTTTTGATGGTATTTTTCTGCTGTGAACTTGCATAAGATTCGTAATTATAGGTCACGCCGTCCACAGTTATGGTGTTAAGTGCACTTGACATTTTTTTTCCTCCAAAAAATTAAACTTTATAATCGACACCGTCCGTGGATTCCGCATTATTTACAGGCGCGGTTGAGTCCGCGGTTTCTTCCAAAGAACTTAAATTTATTCGTCTTCCTGAATTTCTCTGCTGTTGATTTTGTTGCCAAGCCTGCTGACCTCTTCCGTTCATCAAACTGCCGCCGTCCGAAAGTCCCGCATAAACTTCGACGTGTTCGACCTTTAACCCTTGTTCATTGAGTTCATTTTTGAGCTGAACGAGAGAATTTTCAATAATCGCCCTGACCTGCGCGTTGTCGCTGTAGAAAGAGGCGTTCAATGCGCCGGTGTGAGTGACGGAAATTTTCAGCGTCATTGCGCCGAGATGTTCCGGCTTGAGATTTATGACCATTTCGGTGTTTTCGGCTCTGCGAATCAATCTGGCGTGCTCGACGATCTGCGCGGGGACGTTAAAATCTTCGCGGACAAATTGTTGAGCGGCTTCGGGGTTTTGAGTTTGCGCAGTCTGTACAGTTTGTTGAAGAGGCGCGGAATTGTTATTTGCCGTCAAGTGCGAAGAAAAAGTTTCGCCGCCGGTTGAAACACTCTGCGACTGAACTTGAACTTCACTTTCTGCAGGCTGTTGAAAATTATTCTGTTGAAAATTATCTGATTGTTGTTGATTTTGAGCAAAATTTTTTGCAGTCTGAAAAATCGGAATCGCCTGCGAAGTAGGTCGATTTTCTTCAACAGGCAAATCATCGCTTAAAATTTCGGCTTGAAGGTGATTTTGTCGAAGAGGTTTAATCTCAACTTGCGTCTGTTCGGAATTTACAACCGGCGAAATTTCTTGACCGAATTGCTGTTGTTGAGCTTGATTTAAATTAGTCGGCTGAACTTGAACTTGTTGAGCTTGATTTAAATTAGTCGGCTGAACTTGTTGCGCCTGATTTAAATTCGTCGGCTGAACTTGTTGAGCTTGATTTAAATTAGTCGGCTGAACTTGAACTTGTTGAGCCTGGTTTAAATTCGTCGGCTGAACTTGTTGAGCTTGATTTAAATTCGTCGGCTGAACCTGAACTTGTTGCGCCTGATTTAAATTAGTCGGCTGAACTTGAACTTGTTGAGCCTGATTTAAATTCGTTGGTTGAACCTGAACTTGTTGCGCCTGATTTAAATTTGTCGGTTGAACCTGAACTTGTTGCGCTTGATTTAAATTAGTCGGTTGAACTTGAACTTGTTGAGCCTGATTTAAATTCGTCGGCTGAACTTGTTGAGCTTGATTTAAATTCGTCGGCTGAACTTGAACTTGTTGCGCCTGATTTAAATTCGTCGGTTGAACTTGTTGAGCCTGATTTAAATTCGTCGGCTGAACTTGAACTTGTTGCGCCTGATTTAAATTCGTCGGTTGAACTTGAACTTGTTGAGCCTGATTTAAATTCGTCGGTTGAACTTGAACTTGTTGAGCCTGATTTAAATTCGTCGGCTGAACTTGAACTTGTTGCGCTTGATTTAAATTAGTCGGTTGAACTTGAACTTGTTGAGCCTGATTTAAATTAGTCGGCTGAACTTGAACTTGTTGAGCTTGATTTAAATTAGTCGGCTGAACTTGAACTTGTTGAGCCTGATTTAAATTAGTCGGCTGAACTTGAACTTGTTGCGCTTGATTTAAATTCGTCGGTTGAACTTGAACTTGATTTAAATTCGTCGGTTGAACTTGAACTTGTTGAGCCTGATTTAAATTAGTCGGCTGAACTTGAACTTGTTGAGCTTGATTTAAATTCGTCGGTTGAACTTGAACTTGTTGAGCTTGATTTAAATT
>CAJOCT010000035.1 GCA_905236725.1 uncultured Selenomonadaceae bacterium
AAAAACGTCGTAAACACTGATGTAACCTCCCTCCCGTCACCGGTATAGGGCTGGCAACGGGAGGATTTTATATCACGAGAAAATATTTTTCAATCTTGAAAAAAAAAAAAAATGTGGTAAAATTTAGACGTAGTAAACACGATGTAACCAAATAAAAAGCCCCGACTGACCATCGGGATTTTTTATTTTATGGAAAAAACTTTTTACACCGCGAGTTCTCCACGGAATTTTTTGCAAAAAAAATGGCAGGGGTAGCTGGACTCGAACCAACGCATGCGGGATTCAGAATCCCGTGCCTTACCAACTTGGCGATACCCCTGTTTCATATCACGCGAGAAATAATATCACGCCGAAAAAAATTTGTCAACGATTATAATTTTTACTTTGAAAAAAATTTCGGTTATAATAGACCTCGAAAATTTACCGATGAAAAATTTTTTAGGGGCGATTTGATGAAAAAAAAAGTTGTGGTGGCGATGAGCGGCGGCGTTGACAGTTCACTTACTGCGGCACTTTTGCTGGAAAAAAATTTTGAAGTTGTCGGCGTGACAATGAAACTTAAAGACAATTTTTCCGGCGAAATCGACGATGCCGCGAAGGTTGCCGAAAAACTCAGAATAAAATTTTACGTTGTCGATTTTCGCGAAGATTTTCGGCGAGACGTTGTGAATTATTTTTCGGATGAATATTTGCTCGGACGAACCCCCAACCCCTGCGTGATGTGCAATAAAAAAATTAAATTCGGCAAATTGTTCGAGTTCGCGCAAAATTTGGGCGCGGATTTTTTGGCGACGGGTCATTACGCGCAAATTATTTTTGAAGACGGGCGATTTAAACTGAAAAAAGCCGTCGACGCAAAAAAAGATCAATCTTACGTTCTTTATAACTTGAGCGCGGAGCAACTCGGAAAAATTTTATTTCCGCTCGGAAGATTTTCCAAAAGCGAAGTCAGGAATTTGGCGGAAAAATTAAATTTGCCGATTGCCCGCAAAAAAGACAGTCAAGAAATTTGTTTTGTGCCGAATGACGATTACAAAACTTTTCTGAAGAATTTAGCGCCCGGAGCCGACGCTTTGCAGGCGGGAGATATTGAAGACGTTTCGGGAAAAATTTTGGGGCGGCACTGCGGATTTGCAAATTACACGATCGGGCAACGCAAGGGCTTGGGAATTGCCGCCGAAAATCCTCTGTACGTCGTTAAAATCGACGCGGAAAATAAAAAAATCATCGTCGGCAAAAATGACGAAACTTTTTCAAAATCTTTGACGGCGAAAAATATTCATTGGATTTACAAGCCGGATTTTTCGAAAATTTTTCAAGCAAAAATTCGATACGGCTTCAAAACGGCGGAATGTAAAATTTTTGAGGAAGAAAATTTTTTGACTGTGGAATTTTTGGAAAAACAACGCGCAATTACTCTCGGGCAGTCGATCGTTTTTTATGACGGCGACGAGGTTGCGGGCGGTGGAGTTATCGAAAAAGTTTTTTGATAAACTTGGGTTCACGCTTTTTAAAGGGCGTGATTTTTTTTGAGCAAATTAAAACATTTACGAAAAAATTTTTTTGTTCAGATCTTAATTTTACGCGAAATTTAAGTTGCGCAAAAGTTGACTGAAAATTCCCTAAGTGATAATATTGCCGAAAGTTTTCTTGTTATATTAAGGGTTTTTGCACAAAAGTGAAGGGGGAAAAATTTTTATGATTGACATCACCGACAGAGTGAGAAACAAAGACCTGCAAAACAAAATCGTCAGCGCGGAGGAAGTTGCCAACTGGATTCAGCCGGGAATGACTTTGGCTTGCAGCGGTTTTACTGCGTCGGGTTACCCGAAGGCGATCCCGATGGCTCTTGCCGAACGCATGAAAAAAGAACCGTTTCAAGTAAATATTTGGACGGGAGCTTCAACCGGTCCCGAACTCGACGGAGCACTTGCAGAGGTCAAGGGAATCAAACAGCGTCTGCCTTATCAAACCGATTCAAGACTTCGTCCCGAAATCAACGACGGCACTGTTAATTATCTCGACTTGCATTTGTCGGAATCGGCGCAACTTACCCGCAAAGGTTTTCTCGGAAAAATTGACGCGGCTGTTGTCGAAGTCTGCGCGATTACCGAAGAAGGAAATTTAATCCCGACAACTTCAATGGGCAACGCGGCAAGTTACGTTCAGAGCGCGGACATTGTCATTGTCGAAGTAAACACAACTCAACCGCTTGAACTCGAAGGCATGCACGACGTTTACGTTCCTCTCGATCCGCCGAACCGTCTGCCGATCCCGATTGTTCACGCTGATGACAGAATCGGCACAACTTACATTCCCTGCACGCCCGATAAAATTAAATTCATCGTTCCCTGCGACGTAAAAGACCACACCCGCGACCTTTCGCCGATTGACGAAAACTCAAAGCACATGGCGAAATTGACTTTGGATTTTCTTAAAGAAGAAATCAAAGCCGGACGCATGCCGAAAGGACTTTTGCCTTTGCAGAGCGGCGTCGGAAATGTTGCAAACGCAGTTCTTGAAGGCTTTGTCGAAAGCGATATGCATGACTTAATTGTTTATACCGAAGTCATTCAGGACGCAATGCTCGACCTTATCGACGCGGGAAAATTGAAATTTGCATCGGGAACAGCTTTTTCGCCGTCTCCCGCAGGAATGGACAGATTTTATAAAGACATCGACAAATACCGCAAATATATTTTGCTTCGTCCAGAAGAAATTTCCAACTCTCCCGAAGTCGTCAACCGTCTCGGAGTTATCGCAATGAATACTGCGCTGGAAGTCGATATTTACGGAAATATCAACTCGACTCACGTCGCCGGCTCAAAAATGATGAACGGTATCGGTGGCAGCGGAGATTTTGCGCGTAATGCTTATCTGACGATTTTCTACACGCCTTCCATTGCAAAGGGCGGAAAAATTTCTTCAGTCGTGCCGATGTGCAGTCATATCGACCACACCGAACACGACGTGGATATTATCATCACTGAACAGGGAATTGCCGACCTTCGCGGAAAAGAGCCGCGTTCTCGTGCGCTGGAAGTTATCAACAAATGCGCTCACCCCGATTATCGTCCGCTCTTGCTTGATTATTACAATCGCGCACTTGAGGCAACGAAAAAATCCAATACCCCGCATTTGGTTGACGAGGCTTTGAGTTTCCATTCCCGCTTCCTCAAAACCGGCGATATGCATAAATAGTGGTTAGTGGTTAGTGAACAGTGGGGGAGATTTTTTATGAGAAGTTTTACAGAGGCGGTTAAAAATCGTCGCAGTATTTACGCGTTGGGAAAAAATATTCCCGTGTTGGAAACTGAGATTATGGCCGCGATTGAACGCATGACAAGAGAAGTTCCTTCGCCTTTTAACATGCAATCTGCGCGTGTCGTCGTGGCGATGAAAGAACATCATGAAAATATTTGGGATATTACCGAAAGCGCAATGAAAAAAATCGTTCCCGAAGATGAATTTGAAACCGCCAAGAAAAAACTTGACGGCTTCGCGGCGGGCTACGGTACAATTTTGTTTTTCGAGGAATCGGACACCATTTACGAAATGCAAAAAAAATATCCGGCTTATGCGGACAATTTTCCCATATGGGCGGCGCAGGCAAATGGTATGTTGCAGTTCGCAATTTGGACTGAACTTGAAAATATGGGTCTCGGCGTAAACATTCAGCACTATAACATGCTGATTGAAGAGGACGTTAAAAAAATTTTCAACTTGTCCGGCACTTGGGATTTGGTTGCGCAAATGGTATTCGGCGAAAAATTGGAAGACCCGCGACCGATTGAAAAAATCTCGACCGGTGAGCGTGTGCAGGTTTTCAGAAAAGTATGATTGGAGGAATCAACATGTTTAAAATTTTGGGTGTGGATCATATCGGCATTGCATCAACCGATTTGGCTGACGGCGAATTTTGGAAACTTTTGGGCTTGAAGTCCAACGGCGAAGAGACTGTTGCAGATCAGAAAGTTACGACGGCTTTTTATCCGACGACCGAAGACGAACAGCACGGCGAAATTGAACTCCTCGTGGCAACTGAACCCGACAGCCCGATTGCAAAATTTATCGATAAGAACGGCGGACGCGGCGGCATCCAACATATCGCCTTGCGCGTCGATAACCTTGAGGCGGCTCTTGCCGAACTTAAAGAAAAAGGCGT
Organism: uncultured Selenomonadaceae bacterium; assembly: GCA_905236725.1. Classification (GTDB taxonomy): domain Bacteria; phylum Bacillota; class Negativicutes; order Selenomonadales; family Selenomonadaceae; genus Quinella. The sequence continues at coordinate 4,166 of CAJOCT010000035.1, forward strand.
TCGTCTCATCGACGAAAAACCGCGCAGAGGTGCCGGCGGAAAAAATATCGCCTTCATTCACCCCAAAGCAACTCACGGCGTACTTTTGGAGCTCTGCCAAGTGATTGAATAGTTGTTAGTGAATAGTCATTAGTTGTCAGCATTTTTCCACTAAAAACTGATAACTGAAAACTAACAACTGAACCCGACTGAAAGGAGATTTTTGAATGGCGACAGTTGCAGAAAAAATTGATTTAATGCACGCCAAGAAGGAAAAAATTCTTCTCGGCGGCGGACAGTCACGAATTGACAAACAGCATGAGAAAGGCAAAATGACTGCTCGCGAAAGAATTGAAATGTTTTTCGACGAGGGAACTTTTGTTGAACTCGATATGTTCGTCAAACATCGTTGCACAAATTTCGGGCAGGAGAAAAAAGAACTTCCCGGCGAAGGTGTTGTTATCGGTTACGGCACGGTTGACGGGCGTTTGGTCTATGCCTTCGCGCAGGATTTCACGGTTGAGGGCGGCTCACTCGGTGAAAAGCACGCTCATAAAATCTGGAAAGTTATGGATCTTGCAATGAAAATGGGTGCGCCTTTAATCGGTATCAACGACTCGGGCGGCGCACGTATCCAGGAGGCTGTTGACGCTTTGAGCGGTTACGCGGGAATTTTCTTCCGCAACACTGCCGCATCGGGCGTTATTCCGCAGATTTCCGTCATTATGGGACCTTGCGCAGGCGGTGCGGTTTATTCTCCCGCAATCACCGACTTTATTTACATGGTGAAAAATACTTCGCAGATGTTTATCACCGGTCCCGCCGTCATTAAATCCGTCACGGCTGAAGAAGTCACGGCTGAAGAACTCGGCGGCGCAATGACTCACAACTCTCGCTCCGGCGTTGCGCATTTCGCGGCGGAAAATGAAGAAGATTGCATAAATCAAATTCGCTATCTTTTGAGTTTCCTTCCCAGCAATAACCTTGAAGACGCTCCGATTGTTGACACGGGCGACGACCCCGATCGCCAAGAAGATTATCTGAACACAATCATTCCCGACAATCCCAATGCGCCTTACGATATGAAAGAAGTTATTCGCGGAATCGTTGACAACGGCGAATTTTACGAAGTCCATCAGCATTTCGCGACGAATATTATAACTTGCTTTGCACGTTTCGGCGGCAGAAGTGTCGGAATTATCGCGAATCAGCCGGCAGTTATGGCGGGTTGCTTGGACGTTGATGCGTCTGACAAATCGGCAAGATTTATCAGATTCTGCGACGCTTTCAACATTCCGCTCGTCAATTTGGTTGACGTTCCCGGATTTTTGCCCGGCGTTGACCAAGAATACAACGGAATTATTCGTCACGGTGCAAAAATGCTTTACGCTTACAGTGAGGCGACTGTTCCGAAAGTCACCGTCATCACTCGCAAGGCTTACGGCGGTTCTTATATTGCGATGTGCTGTCGTGAACTCGGCGCGGATCAGGTTATGGCGTGGCCTTCTGCCGAAATTGCGGTTATGGGACCTGCGGGCGCGGCGAATATAATTTTCCGCAAAGACCCCGATAAAGATAAAAAGACTGCCGAATACGTCGAAGAGTTTGCGACACCTTACAAGGCGGCTGAACGCGGTTACGCAGATATGGTCATTGAGCCTAAAGAGACTCGCCCGCTTATTATTACCGCACTCAACGCCCTCGCCAGCAAACGCGAAGTCGGTCCCAGTAAAAAGCATGGAAATATTCCGCTTTAATCAGATCAGTAGATCGACAGATCGATAGATCAGTAGTAAAAATTTCCTATCGATCTGAAAACACCGGAGGTGTTTTGAATGGCTGAAAAAATAAAACCCGAAATTGTCGCGGCGATTACGGCGGCAGTTCAGGCGATGTGTAAAGGCGGCAAAGTTGTAGCCGTCCAAATTAAACGCAATGAAAATTGGTCTCTTGCGGCAAAAAATATTAAGTAGTGGTTAGTGGACAGTGGACAGTGGTTAGAGAATTTCTGAAAACTTGCCACTGAAAACTAAATTAGGAGGTCAGATTAAATGAAAAAATTTAACGTAACCGTTAACGGCACGACTTACGAAGTTGAAGTTGAGGAAGTCAAAGCGGCGGGCAGTGCTCCCGCTCCCAGACCTGCGGCGGCTCCTGCAGCTGCTCCCGCCCCGAAACCTGCGGCGGCTCCCGCTCCCGTTGCAAAAGCTGCGGCAGGTGCAGGCGAACATTCCATTGACGCGCCGATGCCCGGCAAAGTCATCAAACTTGTTGCAAGCGAAGGCGCGGCGGTTAAAGCAGGCGAAGTTCTCTTGATTCTTGAAGCTATGAAAATGCAGAATGAAATTACTGCCGATGCCGACGGAACTGTCAAAAAATTCAACGTCGCGGCAGGTCAAAGCGTCAAAGCTCATGAGTCGCTGGTAATTCTCGGATAAAAAATTTTTGCTAAATAAATTTTCAAGTCGTCGAAAAAATTCGGCGGCTTTTTTATTTGCAAAAAAAAGACCGAAAAAATTTTTCGGTCCAAAAAAAATTTTTTTTCTGATTACAGCAACGCATATTTCAAAATAAATAAAATTGCCAAAATGTACATAAGCGGCGTAACTCTTGAGCCTTCGCCGTTCAGTATGTGCAAAATCGTGTACGAAATTACGCCCAAACAAATGCCCTCGGAAATTGAGTACATAAAGCCCATTGAAAAAATCGTGATGAATGCGGGAATTGCGTTCAGCAAATTATCCGTCCAATCGATTTTTGTCACCTGTTGCATCATCAAAAAGCCGACCATAATCAAAGCCGGTGCGGTTGCGAATGCGGGGATTGCCAAGAAAATCGGCGATAAAAACAGCGCGAACAAAAATAAAACTCCCGCGGTGATTGATGTTAAACCTGTTTTGCCGCCTTCAGCAATTCCCGCAGAAGATTCGACAAAAGTTGTTATCGTCGAAGTTCCCAGCATCGCGCCGAAACTCGTTCCAACCGCGTCAGTCAATAAAACTTGTTTGACTTGCGGAAGTTTACCGTTTCTGTCGAGCAAATTCGCTTTCGTCGCGCAACCTATGACGGTTCCGATCGTGTCAAATAAATCGACGAAGAGAAACGCCATTAAAATCGAGAAAAATTCTATCGTGAAAACTCCGCTGAAATCCATTTGCATTAAAGTCGGCGAAAGTGATGCGGGCATTGAAATTATTCCCGAAGGGAACATGCTGAAAAATCCGTGTTCGGGATCGGGGATGTAAAGACCGATTAACTGACAGATCATTCCCAAGCCCCAGGTTATAAAAATTCCGAATAGTACCGCGCCTTTAACTTCTCTTATCATTAAAAACGCCGTCAATAAAAGACCGATTAACGCAAGGATAACCGTTATTCCCTCTGAAGAAAATGTTCCGCCTTCAACGGAACTTTTGAACGAGAAAATTGTTACAAGCGTCGGTCCGCTGACAACTATGTGAGAATTTTGCAGACCGATAAAACTGATAAAAAGTCCGATACCGACTGACACGGCGATTTTTAAACTTGCCGGGATTGCGTTAAAAATTGCCTCGCGAATATTCACCAGCGACAGGAAAATAAAAATAATTCCTTCAACAAAAACTGCCGCCAATGCCTGCTGCCAACTGTAACCCATTCCGATAACGACGGTGTAGGCGAAATATGCGTTCAAGCCCATTCCCGCGCTCAAAACAAAAGGCATATTCGCCAAAACCGCCATTAAAAAAGTTGCCAACGCACTCGCCAGAGCCGTCGCCGTGAAAATTGCGCCGGTGTCCATTCCCGACGCGCCCAAAATAATCGGATTGACTGCAAGAATATAAGCCATCGTCATGAAAGTTGTTATTCCCGCCATGACTTCAGTCTTAACATTCGTGCCGCGCTCCGACAACTTAAAAAATTTTTCCATTTACCAAATCTCCTCTCATGATAAATTGAAATCTATTGTGAAAACTTGTATTCAAAAGTTCAGGAAACAATGAAATTTTTCTCTATCCACTATTCACTATCCACTATTTTACCGATTATCGTTTCACCGCCGCGAACTTTTTGCCCCTTATGAACTTGAATTTCAACGTCGTCGGGGATAACAATTTCAGTGCACGAGCCGAAACGAATCAGTCCGTAAAGTTCGCCCTTTTCGAGTTTGTCGTCAAGAGTAACCCAGCTGACAATTCGCCGCGCCAAAATTCCCGCAACTTGAGTGACGGTCACGCGTAATTTTTCGTTTTCAATTCCGATTAAATGCCGCTCATTTTCAAAACCGGCAGAATCTTTGTAAGCAGGACGAAATCTCCCGCAAATATATTTTTGAATTTTTATTTCGCCGGCAATCGGGCTTCGATTAACATGCACGTCAAAAACCGATAAAAAAATTATAACTTTATTGCACGGAGATTTTACAAAATCATCGCCGTCAAGGTGAACAATATCTTGAACGGTCCCGTCGGCAGGCGAAACTATCAGCGATTCATCGGCAGGAATCGTTCTTTTCGGATTGCGAAAAAAATAAATGCAATAGCACGCCAAAACTGCAGGGAAAATTGCCGCGTAAGGATGGATCGCCAGTCCCAGCAAAACCGCGATAACAAGCGCGATACCTGCAAAATAAAAACCTTCTTTAATTATGCTCAAAACTTTCAACCCTCCTCGCCGTTATTTTTTTGAAGCGTGAACTTTCAAAACAAATTTCGGCAAAGCCGTCAATCTTCCTGCACGGCTCGGTTGCAACATCGCGCGATAAAGCCATTCCAATTTCGCTTTTTGCATCCAGAGCGGCGCACGTTTGACGACCCCCGCCATAACGTCCAGAGTTCCGCCAACTCCGATTGACACGGGAATTTTTAATTCGTCTTTGTGAGCGAAAAGCCATTTTTCCTGCTTGGGAACTCCCAGCGCGGCAAGTAAAACATCCGCCCGAGAATTTTTTATTTGCGCCAAAATTTCCGCCTCGTCGTCTGCAGAAAAATATCCGTTGCGCGTGCCGACAATTTTTATTCCGGGGTAAAGTTCTTCGGCTTTTAATTTTGCTTTATCGGCAACGCCCGGCGCAGATCCGAATAAAAAAATTTTTATATCTTTCGACGGCGCAATTTTCATAATTTCTTGAACCAAATCCGCTCCCGCGACGCGTTCGGGCATGTCAAAGCCGAGATGATGAGCCGCCCAAACAGTCCCCGCGCCGTCAGGCACAACCAAAGCCGCCGAGTTCAAAATTTTTTTCAATTCTTCGTCGTGCGTCGACATCATCAACATTTCCGCGTTTGCCGTCGCCACGATTGAAGATTTTTTTTCCGCGATTAAACTTTCAATTTTTTTGACCGCTTGAGCCATCGTCACCGCATCGACTTCAACGCCCAAAATATTCACTCTTTCATTCATAACTCAACCTGCCTTTCGAGAGTGGATTGTAACACAGAAAAATTTATGGCGCAAAAAATATTTGCGTCAGTTCTTTTTTTGTGTGATAATGACGGGAAAAAATTTTTTTGGGGGAATTTTTACGGGCGCAGTAACTTACGAACTCATTCACAAAGACAAATTTTCTCAAGCGCGAGCGGGAATTTTGCACACGCCGCACGGAGATTTTTTAACGCCGATTTTTATGCCGGTCGGAACTCAAGCGACTGTCAAAACTCTTTCGCCGGAAGAACTCGAACAACTCGGCGCGGGAATAATTTTGTCGAACACGTACCATTTATTTTTACGGCCGGGCGCGGAGCTTATAAAAAAAGCGGGCGGACTTCATAAATTTATGAATTGGTCGAAAGGAATTTTGACGGATTCGGGCGGCTTTCAAGTTTTCAGCTTGGGAGAACTCAGAAAAATTTCTGAAGACGGCGTGACTTTCCGATCGCACATTGACGGCGCAAAAAAATTTCTTTCGCCGGAAGTTTCTGTCGAAGTGCAAAAAAATCTCGGCTCGGATATTATGATGGCTTTCGACGAATGTATTCCTTACCCCGCCGATTACGATTACGCAAAAAAATCTACCGAAAGAACTCATCGCTGGGCGGAAAGAAGTTTGGCGGCGGCGAAAAGTTCTTTGACGCAAGGAATTTTCGGAATTTGTCAAGGCGGAATGTATGAAGATTTGCGCATGGAAAGTGCGAAAGTTATCGGCACGATGGATTTCGACGGCTGTGCAATCGGCGGTTTAAGCGTCGGTGAGCCGAAAGATTTAATGTATAAGATGATGGAAATTTCCGTTCAATACCTGCCGGAAAATAAAGCGCGATATTTTATGGGACTGGGCACGCCGCAAGATTTAATGGAGTGCGTCGGGCGAGGCGTTGATATGTTCGACTGCGTTTTTCCCACGCGAGTTGCAAGAAACGGCATGGCGATGGTTTCGCCGAAAACTTCACCGCGCGGCAGACTTGTTATGAAAAATTCAGAGTTCACCGAAGATTTTTCACCGATTGAAAATAACTGCGACTGTTACGCCTGCAAAAATAATTTCACCCGCGCTTACATTCGCCACCTTGTCCGCACGGACGAAATTTTCGGTCTTCGACTTTTGACGCTTCACAACTTGAGATATTTGCAAAAATTTATGTCGGATATGCGAAATGCAATTTTGGAGGACAGATTCAAAGATTTTCGCGCAGATTTCTTTTCGGATGAGAACTTATAACGGCAGATTATTTTCCGTGACCGAGCAGCTCCAAAAATCCGCGTACTGCAAAAGCAAAGTCAATTTTTCTTCGTGCATCGCGACGCTTTTATTGTCGTCAACATATTGCCCGTCGTGATAAATTATCGCCTGCACTTCCTCTTCCGTCAAAGAAATTTTATCGCCGATTAAATACAAACTTCGCACCGGCACACTCAAATAAACTAAATTGTAATTAAATTTGTACGGCGGCCAAGCAGATAAGCCGTATTTTTTTGCTTTTCGCTCGGAAAATTTTTTATGTACTGCGGATTATTCGGCATTCCGACTTTTCCCAAGTCATGCAAAAGCGCGACGATAACGCAACTTTCGTCCTCAATTTCCGGCGCGAGGGCGTTTTTTATTTTCAGCAAATTTTCCGCGACGTTGACGCTGTGTTCCAAAAGTCCGCCTTCCTTGCACAAATGAAATTTCGTAGACGCGGGAGCCGTCAAATATTCTGTTTCACTTTCGATAAACGCCATAAATTTTAAAAATTCTTCGCGGCGTTTGATGACTTTCGATTTTAAATTTTCATAACGTTCAAGCACTGTCATATTTTTTTCCTCCAAAAAAAAAAATAGGGATTATATTTTTAATCCCTACTTACCAAAAATTATTTTTTAAATCCGATTCCGCCGGCTTTGTCCGAATATTGTTCGACAACGTTTACGTCGAAATCTTCCGGCTTGAGTTGCAAAAGTTCTTCCCTGCCGATTTCCTTGCCCTCGTTCTCGGTGATGATTCGTTGAGACTGTTTTAAAAGAGCTTGTTCCAAAAGATTGCGGACGAAACGACCGTTGCCGAAATCTTCTTTTTTGCAAGCCTTCGCGAAAATATCCAGGCATTTTTTTTCAATCGCGGGAGTTAATTCAAAGCCTTTATTTTTCGCCATAAGCTGAAGAATTTCCAAAAGTTCTTTTTCGTCGTAATTCGGAAAATCGACGTGAAAAGCAATTCGACTCCTTAAACCTTCGTTACGCTCCAAAAAATTTTTCATTTTATCGGGGTAACCGGCGAAAATTACAATTACGTCGTTGCGGTGATTTTCCATTTCCTGAACGATTGTATTTATCGCCTCGTCGCCGTAACTTCCGCCCCAGTGCTCGACAAGTGAATAAGCCTCGTCGATGAACAAAACTCCCCCGCGTGCAAGTCTGAACTGATGTTTGACTTTCGGCGCAGTCTGCCCGACGTATTCGCCGACCAAATCTGCCCTGCCGCACTCGATAAATTCGCCGCTCTCCAAAATTCCTTCCTTGCTCATAATTTCGGAAAGCAGGCGGGCAACAGTTGTTTTCGCACTGCCGGGATTTCCCGTGAAAACCATGTGCATACTGCTTTTTTGTTGGTCAAGCCCTAAATCTGAACGCGCCTTTTGAACTTTCGCGTTATTGATAATTTGATCGACGATAGATTTAATTTCTTTCAAGCCGATCATATCCTGCAAAGTTTTATAAGCGTCCTTGCCGCGCATATCGTCTTTGACCAGCATCAACCGGCTCGCCTGCTTGTAGGTGACATAAGTATTGTTTCTTAAATTATCTCGGCAAAGTCCCTCGTAAATTTTCTGCAGGTCGGAAGGTCTGAAAGTCGTTTTATCTCCGAACATTGCGGAAATATCTTCTTCGTTGTAATCAATTCTTTTGTCTTGCTTGATAATTTTTTTGAGATATTCCATCGCCGCCGCACGATTGCCCGCGCCTTCTTTGACTTCGATGATATAAATATCTTCCTGCAAATCTTTTATGAAACGCGGAGAAAAGCCGGGATTTTCCGTCGTCTCAATGAAAATAAAAAGCGTGTCGCGCTGATATTTGCAAACTTTCGCGGTGAAATCTTTGACGACTCTTTCGTAGCAGGACGCGTAATTTCTGTGCTCTTCACGCGAGCCGCGCAGTTCAATAATTATCGTGCCGCCCGCCGATTGACGAAAAATATTTGCAATGTCACATTCTTCGTAACATTCCTCCGTGACTTCGGAAATAAAACTCATGCACCGCCCGACCAATCTTTTATTCGCGTAAAGTGCGTGGCAGAGGAGAGAAGCCATTTCCAACGCGCCCTGTGAATTTTTTGCGACGATTTTATAATGTACGGGGTGACCGTAAAAATTTTTCGGATTTTTATTTGAATAAATTCTTTCAAGCTCGTCGGTGAAAGATTTTTCGGTCATTAAATTTTCTGCCGCCTTCAACGCTTGTTTGTAAGAAAGTTTTTTTTCGGGAATGAGCTTTTCTTCGATTTTAAAACTGCGGTTATCGTAATAGCTCAAAGAAAAATCTTCGTTGTCGGCAAAACCGTTTCGCTCCCAACTGCATCTGTAAGAAGTGTAATCATTTTTATCAGCCTGGCGCAGAAGTCTTGAAGCAACTTCGGGAGTGATCTCCGCAAGTTCGGTAATTTTAACTTCAAAAATTTCATATTCTTCCAGTCGTTTCATAAAATTTTTTTCGAGATTGGCGGCGGTGATTCTTTCAAGCGAATCTGTTGCGACGACCATTTCAAATTTATCTTTTTTCGCCGCGCAGATAACCATCTCCAACTTTTCTTTGCCCGCGTTTTCGGCAAGAGTGTCGTTTAAGTCCTGAATTATCGCGTCGCCCCAGTTTTTTTTGATGTTGCGTTCGATGGCTTCTTCAAGGCGACTTTCCTTGTCACACTTGTAATTTAATCTGCAAACATAGAACAACATTTTCGGCACCTCCGTTGCACAACCGATTTCAACCTTCAAATTTATTATAGCATGGTTGATGTACAAAATTTTTTACCTTCCAAAACAAAAAAGACTGAAGAAAAAAACTTCGGTCTTTCAATTTACTGTGATGGAATCTTTCATTTTTTCAAAAGTTTTTTCGCCGATACCGCGAACTTTTTTTATTTCGTCGATTGATTTAAAATTTCCGTTCTGTTCGCGAAAATCTATAATTCTCTGCGCGATTGCCGGACCCACGCCGCGAATTTTCTGCAATTCATTTTCGTCCGCCGTGTTTATGTTTATAAGTCCGCCGGAAGAATTTTTATTTTTGTCGGGAGCGGACGCGGTTTTTTCCTGCAAGGAAATTTCTTTTGTCGGTATGTGAATATGTTGACCGTCGCTCAAAGTCTCGGAAAGATTTACAAATTCCGTGTCGGCAAATTCCGTCAGTCCCCCCGCCGCGTTCACGGCATCGACGATTTTTAAATTTTCGTCGTCCTCAAAAGTGACAACGGCGGGATTTTTCACTTGACCGGAAACATAAACCGAAATTTCTTTTTTTGCAGGCGGAATTTCTTCACTCGGCGGTTGCTGAAAAATTTCTTTCTGCTCGCCGAAAACAAAAAACGATATCCCGACAAGTATAACCGCCAAAATTGCGACGAAAATTTTTTTATTGCGCATTGTCGAAGGCAATTAAAACCGCGTCAAAAATTGATTCGGACTTTGTAACTTTCTCGATAACTTCAGCAGAAATCGGATTGTCGACGGTCAAAACCATTAAATTTGTGCCGCCGATGTCGCTTTTACCGACCTGCATGCCGGAAATATTTATTTTGTAGCTGGCAAGCAAAGTTCCGACCTCGCCGATAACGCCCGGACGATTGATGTGCGGGCAAATTAAAATTCTGGCGTGCGGATCAACATCGACGCGGAAATTATTTATCAAAACAATTCGCGCCTCGTTGCCGAAAAGTGTGCCGGTGACGGAATTTTCGCCCGCAGTGACGGTGATTGTGTTTGAAAAATCCCCCGAAATTCGTGAGCTGACTTCCGAAAGATGAATCCCCCTGCCTTCCGCCAAAAAATTCGCGTTGACAAAATTAACGTGAGTGTCGAGCGCGTCCGATAAAATTCCCTTCAAAACGGCGGTGGAAATCAGCGAGGGATTGTCTTCGGCGATTTTTCCGTTGACTTCGACTTTTAAATTTGAAATCGGTTCTTTATTCAGCGCGGTCAAAGTTTTTCCAAGCCGCTCGGCAAGAGTGAGATAAGGAGTAATTTTTTTCAGAACGTGCGGAGGAATATGCGGCATATTAACGGCAGTCGCAACAGGTTCGCCGTTGAGCGCGGAAATAATTCCTTTCGCCACATCGACTGAAACGCCGATCTGTGCTTCGACGGTCGACGCGCCCAAGTGCGGAGTCAAAATAACGTTCGGCAAATTTCTAAGCGGAGAATTTTCATCAAGCGGTTCGGAAGTGTAAACGTCAATCGCCGCGCCCGCGATAATTTTTTCTTGCAGAGCCGTCGCCAAGTCCGCCTCGTTGATAATTCCGCCGCGCGCGCAGTTAATCAGCCTGACAGTCGGTTTCATCAGTTTCATCTGTTCGAGAGAAATCATATTTTCAGTTTTTTTCGTCAAAGGCATGTGAACGGTTATAAAATCCGCAGTCTGGAAAAGTTCGTCAAGTTCGACGATTTTCACGCCCAAACTTTCCGCACGTTCCGCACTGACAAAAGGATCGTAAGCGATAACTTTCATGTCGAAGGATTGAGCGCGTTTGGCAACTCCCGCGCCGATTCTGCCCAGACCGATGACGCCCAAAATTTTATTTCGCAGTTCGACGCCGACGAATTTTTTTCTGTCCCAACCGCCCTCGTGCATAACTTTATTTGCCTGCGGAATGTTTCTGCTGACCGAAAGCATCATCGCAAAAGTATGTTCGGTTGCGGCGATTGTGTTGCCGTCCGGCGAATTTATTACGATAATTCCGCGTTCGGTTGCGGCGGGAATGTCGATATTGTCCACGCCGACTCCCGCACGTCCGATAATTTTCAAATTTTCCGCACGGTTCAAAACTTCCGCCGTGACTTTCGACGCACTGCGAACAATCAACGCGTCAAACTGCGGGATAATTTCCAAAAGTTCTTCGGCAGAAAGTTTATCGCGCACTTCGACGTTAAATTTTTCCTTGAGAATTTCTATCCCTTCGCCGGCAATTCCGTCGGCCGCAAGAATGTTGTACATAAAAAAAACCTCCGCACTAAATTTTTTTCAAATTTTCAAGCTGATCCAAGTTGCAGTTTAAAATTAAATTTTTCGGGTAATCAATCTCATTCAAAAGGCACAAAGTATCTTCAAAATCCCCGATGCACTCCGAAAAATGAGCGTCGGTACCCAGATAAATTTTGTTGCCGTTATCTTTTGCCAAGTTCAACCAATATTTTAAGCGTGCCCTGTCGCCTTCGCCGTTTCGGGTGAGCGAGGCCTCATTGACTTCAAGCCAAATATTTTTTTCCTTAGCCAACTTGACCATCGACGCAAGAAAATTTTTTACTTCATCGTCCAAATTCGCGCCGTGCCTGCCGCCGTCGATTTTATCCAGTTCGCGTTCGATATGTACAAAGGCATTATGTTTTTCGACGGACTCTTCAAAAAATTGAAAAAGTTTTGAGATCGTCAAACTTTTTCTGTCGATTATCCAGCTGTGCAAACCGATCGGCCGCCACGTCAAATCTTTCAGCCGATTCCAATACAAAATTTTTTGCCCGATATTAAACTCCGCGCCCGAAAAAACAAAAATACCGTCAAAGTGACAGTTCATGGCCTTTTCGAGATAACGCAGTCGGAGAACTTCATTTTTTTGATTTATTTCAGTTCCGTCCTGATAATAGTGATCCGTTATCGCCAAAAATTTTAAATTTTTCGCTTGCGCCGCCCGAATATTTTCCAGCACAGTCGAATAGGCATGCAGGGAAAAAATCGTGTGTGTGTGCATGTCTGCAAGAATTTCGTTTTTCCTTAGAATAAAAATCGCCTTCTTTATAACAAGACCAAAGTCAATTTGCGCAGGAAATTATACAAAAGCGAAAAAATTTTGTAAAGCCGATAAAAGACGCGGAAAAATTTTTCCCTGCAAAAAAAATCTCCGACGAAAATTTTTTTCATCGGAGTTCAATTTTTTTTCGAGAAATTTTATTTTTCCGCAAAAGTAATCAAATTATTTTCTTGCGTAAGATTTTCAAAATTTGTGGAAGAAATTTTTTCCAAAGAAGTCGGCGTTAAATGATTTTTCGTAATTTCGGAAAGATTGTCCGCCGTCACAAAATTATCTTCTGCAAAAAGTGCGGAACTCGAAGAATAAACTTGTGTGGTCGTGACGGTGATTGCTTTGTCTCTGCCGTTTCTGACCGTGAGATTGCCCGCGCCGGTATTGAAAACTACATGATTTCCTTTGAATGACCAACTTTTTACAGAAGTCCCGTCGATATAAATGCTGTCGCCTTCCTCGTAATCAGTGATAACATCATTGCCCGCATTGTAAATAAAAACATCGTTGCCGTTTCCGCCGGTCAAAGTATCGTTACCCGTGCCGCCGTCTAAGGTGTCTTCATCTGCACCGCCGATAAGTTTATCGTTGCCGGCATTTCCGACCAATGAATCGTTGCCTGTTCCGCCGTTGACAACGTCCTTGCCACTTCCACCGTAAATTACATTATCCAGACTGTTCCCCGTGATATTCATGGTGTGGGTAACTGCTTCGCCGTTAAAAATTTCTACCGTCGAATAATTCGTGAGATTTAAATTTTTGTTGGAAAATCTTTTGCTCGCCGTCATGAAATTTCTTGAATAATTTAAACTCAAACCTCTCGGCAAAACACTTTCATGTGGCCCGCCTTTGACGGTCACGATATTTACCGACTCAATATCACTCTCATCCAAGTTTTTCAACGTAATCGAGCCGTTATCAAAAATGACATAAAACTCTGAGCCGCTTTTCATCGTTGAAAAACTTTTTGAAGTTGCAATCCGCAATGTATCATCAGAATAAAAGCCAACGACAGTATCGCTGCCTTCGCCGTAATTATAATCAATCACGATATTTTGGGAATCGTTATTAGCCCAATAAGCTATATCACCATCGTGAAGTCGAATATAATCATCGCCCGCGCCGCCGTTCACCGTCACGCTGTTGGCATTATAGCTGATAATCGTATCGTTTCCGGCATAACCGAAAATTTTGGAAACGTTGCCGGTGTTCGTAATGCTGTCATTGTTGGCAGTCCCGGCAACAATCGTATTTGTAGCAGAGTTTTCAATATCGGTGAACAACTGCAAATCAAAAACATACATCATAAAAACAGACCTCCCGAAAAAAAAATCAAACTAAAAAAACTTAAATCGTATTCTACCCCCCCCCCACTGAAAATTTTATGAAAAATTTTTTGTGCAGGAGAATTTTTTTTTGCGCTGAAAAAATTTTTTCGAGGTGATCTTATGGACGAAAAAATTGTTGTCACGAAAAGCGATTATGTCATTTCCGCCGTCAGCAAAAAACAGTATCCCGAAGAAAAACTTCCCGAAATTGTTTTTATCGGGCGCAGTAATGTCGGGAAATCTTCGCTGATAAATTCTTTGACGCGCAGAAAAAATCTTGCCCGCACTTCGCAAACTCCCGGCAAAACTCAAACAATAAATTTTTACAAAGTCGAGCTGAAAATTTCGGAGGAAAATATTTTTTATAAAAATTTTTATCTCGTCGATTTGCCCGGCTACGGTTACGCGAAAACTTCAAAAACCAATCGAGTGACTTGGGCGAAATTTATCGAAGAATATCTTTTGAACAGCCGCGAAATAAAATTTGTCTGCCAGTTAATCGATATGCGCCATTTGCCTATGGAATCGGATTTAAAAATGTTGAATTGGCTCATCGAAAAAAATTTGCCGGTCTTAATCGTCGCAACAAAATCGGACAAGCTCGGCAAAAATGAACAGAAAAAAAATCTCGCCGCAATAAAAAAATCTCTCGGAATTGAAGAACTTTCCGTCCTGCCGTACTCGTCAACAAAAAATGAAGGGCGTTCAAATTTACTTGACGTGATTGCAGATTCTCTGTTAGAATAATGAAAGTGAATGTGATTCATTTTATTTTTGAAGGGGAGAGTTTTTATGGCGGGGCTTTCACTTTTCGACAAGGCACTTTTAAACCTCTTGCAGGGAAACATTCCGATTTGCAGCAGACCTTTCGCGAAGATGGCGGAGGAACTCGGCGCTGACGAAGAAACCGTTATCAAAAGACTGCGCGAACTGAAAGCGGCGGGATATTTGCGGAGAATCGGAACTTTTTTCGACTCGAACAAATTGGGTTATCGCGGGACCTTAATCGCGTTGCAAGTCGAAGAATCGGCGATGACTTCGGTTGCGGAGGCGATAAACAAAATTTCGGGCGCAACTCACAATTATGAGCGCGAAGGAAAATTTAATTTGTGGTTCACGCTTTTGACTTCAAGCGCGGAGCAGGAGACGAAAATTTTGGCGGCAATTAAATCAATGAGCGGCGTAAAAAAAATGTTGAAGTTGAGATCAAACAAAAAATATAAAATCAATGTGCAATTCAAACTCAAATGAAAAAAATTTATCCGCGCTGGACAAAGAAATTATCAAAGTCTTGCAGGGAGATTTTCCCCTGTGCGAAGAGCCTTACAAGGTCCTTGCGGAAAAAGTCGGCATAAGCGAAGAAGAATTTTTGCAACACGTGAAAAATTTTGTCGACGAAAAAAAAATTCGTAAAATGGGCGCAGTGTTGAGGCATCGCGAGGCAGGTTTCAAGGCAAATGCGCTTTGTGCGTGGGAAGTGCCGCCGGAAAAAATTGACGAGGTTGCGAAAATTTTTATTCAAAATCCTGCGGTTTCCCATTGCTACGACAGGACGACCGAACCCGATTGGAATTATAATCTTTATACAATGATTCACGCGAAGAGTCGCGCGGAATGTGACGAAATTATTTCCGAGTTAGCGAATTTGTCCGGCGTGAAAAATTTTCAAAAACTCTACTCGAAAAAAGAGTGGAAAAAAACCGGCATGAAATATTTCTGCGAAGAAATTGAGGCGGAAAACTTTTGAACGAACTGATAAAATCTAAAGAACGGGTGCAATCTTTCGGCGAAGTTTTTACGCCGATTTTTATTGTAAAAAAAATGCTCGCCGTTATCGATGACGAAATTAAAAATCCCGAAACAAAATTTCTC
>CAJOCT010000036.1 GCA_905236725.1 uncultured Selenomonadaceae bacterium
AAAATTTTTTTCTAAAATTTTACATCGCCAAACCTTTTGATTTAAGCTGTTTTTCTGCCAACGCAAGTTTTTTTCTCAACATAGAAATTTCTTTTGCCATTTCTGCTTCTCTGCGTTTCGTTTCTTCATAACGCTTGACTGTACTTTCCGCTCGCTCTACTACTTTTTCCAAACTTTCCAAATCTGACGAATATTTTACAATATCTTCAGCCATTTTTATTCGCCCCTCCTCCGTTTTCAAAAAATTTTCCATTGCCTTTGAAAATTCTTCAATCAATTTCGGCTCGCCGCTTGGCGTTGTAAAATCATGAATAACTTTCCCAACGTAACTTTCCAAATTTTTGTACAGCGAATTTACCAATATTATCATTTCGCCGTCCTCAAAAAATGCTCTGTCATCGCCTATTTCGTTTTGCGATTCTACAAATGTTCGACGCACAAAATACAACGGCTCATTTTTTTCTCGCGCATCTTTCGGCATCACCACTATATTTACATACGGCGGCAATTTCCCATAATCCTCATTTTTTTTCAAATGTTCTTTGTTAAACATCGCGCCATAATAACGAAGTCGCAAGCCCAATGATTTATCAGGACGATTTTCTACTTCCATTTCGTACACTGTGCCGTCTTTTGTTTCGATCAAACTGTCGTAGCGAACTCCACGTCCCTCTGCTCCGTTTTTTATAACGTGCTGAACTCTTACGCTTGTCACTTCGATTTTTTCATTTTGCGTAAATGCTCTCAGCGTCGCCCTCATACATTCGTGATTATTTTGCATAAACGCCGTGAAAAAATAATCTTCCATCAGCGTCATCTCTCCCAAACTTTTCGCTATTATTCGCGTCGAACTTTTTTTCAGTTCCTCATATTTTTGTAAATTTTCCAATTTAACACATCTCCACGCCGATTATATCAACAATAATTTTATTCCGCAATTTTTTCGTCCGATTTTTCCAAAACCTCCAATCTGTTTTTCACATCAACAATTATTCCTTCGTCTCGATTCAGTCGGTACGCAAAATAAAACACCACAAATATTAAAAATCCTGCTATCAAATAAATCTCCTCCGTTCCTTTTCCACTTCCGGCAAATTTATTTTTCGGTATTCCAACCAATGACTATTAAAATTTTCCTGCCCATATTCCTCCAAAATTTTTTTCGCTTGCTGATTGTCCGCTTTGTTGACTGCCACATACGCCAAACTCAACGGACAAAATTCTAGTGCCAAATCATACAGCCGACATCCCAACGGCGAACTGTAATAATATTGTTTTTTCCGCACTGCATTTGCTATGATTTCTACTTGCCGCTGATTCAATCCGAACATAAAATATTTTTCTTTCAAACTTTCTTCCAACGCTTTATCATTCGGCAAAAATATTTGACTCGGACACGACTCCAACACCGTCGAAAATATCGGACTTTCCACTATATCTGTCAATGATTGTGTCGCAAAAACTACTGACGCATTTGCCTTACGCAATACTTTCAGCCACTCTCAAATTTTTTGTGCAAATTGTTCGTTGTCAAAAAATACCCACGATTCATCCAAAATTATTAAAGTCGGTGAACCATTCAAACTTTGTTCGATTCTGTGAAAAATATACATCAATGTTGAGCCGACTATCGCCGGTGTTGACATCAACCGCTCCATTTCAAACGATTGAAAATCCGAAAGTTGCAAGCTGTCTTCTTCTGCGTCAAATATTTCTCCATATGCTCCTGATATTGTCAAAGGTTGCAACGCCGTTTTTAATTCCACCGATTGGATTGCGTTGACTAAATTTGTCATTCGTCTGAAACTTTTGTCGCTGTAACTTGCCACCGTACACAGTGCATCCCAAATTAACTTTTTATGTTCAGGTGTTACTGTCACATTTTCCTGCCGAATAAAATCACAGAGCCAACCCTGCGCCCATTGTCTTTCTTTGTCGTCATCTATTTGTGCCAGCGGTTGAAATGATAAATCTTGCGACTCATTTCCCAAATCATAAAATTTTCCTCCCACTCCTGCCGTCAACACCATTGACGACGCTCCTTTGTCGAATATAAAAACTCGCGCGTCTTTGTATTTTCTGAATGATGCCGCGATTATGTTTAGCTGGACACTTTTTCCCGCTCCTGTCGGTCCGACTATCAAAGTGTGACCAACGTCGCCGACGTGCAACGATAATCTGAACGGAGTATTTCCCGCTGTTTGCGTGTAAATCAGCGGCGGTGCTTGAAAATGTTTATTTCTCGCCTCTCCTGCCCATATATCCGAAATCGGTATCATGTGTACCAAATTCGCACAAGAAATCATCGGGCGCCTTACAAAATGACCGACGTTGCCAAGCAAACTTCCCATCCATGCATCTATTGCGTTCAAATCTTCAATTTTTGCTCGAAATCCCAAATTTATTAAAGTTTGCTCCACCAACTGCGCTTTTTGGTTCACCGCCTCCACATTTTCGTCCGACACTACTATCATACTTGAATAAAATCCGTAACTTGTTACGTCTGCTTCCACCGCCGTTATTGCATCTCGCGATTCATCAAACTTCATCACCGCATTTTCGTTTAAATTGTCGCTCGATTCTCTGTCCAACAGCAATTCTTTTACCATTGCCGTCAGCGGTTTCATTTTTCCGTACCAGCCTTTTTTGATTTTTGTCAATTCTTCGATTGAATCTTGCTTGGACAGACAGTAAAATCTCGTCACCCAGCGATATGAAAAATCCAGTTGGTTCAGCTTGTCGAACATTCCGAACACTGTATTATTTAAATATCCCGTCGGCGTTATCACTCTTATATGCTTTTTACCCAAGCGCGGCTCCAATCCGCCATAAAATGCCGAATCATACAAAAAATTGTCCAGTAATATATTTTTTTCCGGCATTTTTATTTGTCGCGCATTATCCGAAACGCACGAGTGCAAATATGTCAGCATTTCATCTTGATTCAAGAATTCCGCAGGGATTCTCAACGACGCAAATACTCCCACCAATTTATCTACCACTGCCGCAAATGTTTCTACATTATCATCTGCTGAAATTTCTTTATGTTTTGCGCCTTCGACTACCAATTCGCGCAATCTGCCTTCGTTGTCATTCGGCGGTAGCCAATAAACTGTTGCATAATAATTTGATTCAAAATGTTTTCCGTCCGAGAAAAAATTTTTTCGCTCCTCGTCCATCGCCTTCGTGACTATGTCGGGAAAAAATACATCTGTCGCATAATTTTTCGACGCTACTCTCTGCGCTTCAAAATACAATACCCAGCCTGTTTCCAATCCTTGAAATGCCGCGTTTAGTTGTTGCGTGATTATTCCCAGCTGTTCCTTTATCGCTGAATTTAAATCCGGTCCGCGATATTTGAACGTCGCTTGCATGCTTCCGTCTTTGTTTAACACTATTGCAGGTTCGTGGAAAATTTTTGCATATGGCATCGAATATTTTAAATATTCTTTGTGCCTTTTAAATCTGTCCGTTTTGTACATTTCCTATTTGCTCCATTATTTTTTCAAACTGATTTTTTTCTGCGACGGCTGAACTTTTCTTGTGCAAAATTATTTCTTCAATCGAATTAAATCCCACGATTGGCGGCGTTATATTCGCCAAATACATTCCTGCCAAACTTCCCCACCATACATCTTTCAAATTAAATTTTTCTATCCGATATAATATTTCTCTCTCTCGCAAATTTTTTTCGGCTTTTTCAAGAAATTTTTCGTATTCCGTCGCGTCCAAATGAAAAATAAATCCGTCCCAATAATAGCCCGTCACCTCTTGCAATATTTCTTCCTCGATTTTTTTAAGCATTGTTTTTCGTTCGACGCACCATTTTTCGGAATATTTTTTCCATTCCACCGAACTTTCTTTGTCGTCAAAAAATAAAATTCTTCTCACATATCGATATTTTATTTTTTCTAAATCTGTAAACATTTCAAAAATCTCAGGCATTGTCGATAAACTTATTATTAAAATTTTTTTCCCGGCGAAAGTCGGGATTTTTTTTGTTATAATCGGCGCAGAGGTGTTTTTTATAAATTTTATTGAACGCTGGAAAAATCACGGATACGAAAAAGGCGAATCTCAAAAATTTTGGATCGATTTGCTCGAAACTCTCGGCGTGAAAAATGTTTTGCAAAAAATTTTTTTGAACAGCAAATTAACGGAAAATTTATCGACGCGATTATCCCCGCGCAAAAAGTTTTAATCGAACAAAAATCTCTCGGAAAAAATCTTTCCGACGCTTACGAACAGGCAAAATTTTACGATAACGAACTGCCTTTCAATAAAAAATCGCGCTGGATTATTTGCTCTGACTTCCAAAATTTTGAAATTCACGACATGAACGCGCCGAAATCTCCGCCCGAAATTATTTTGCTCGAAAATCTCGAAAAAGAAATTTATCGACTGAATTTTTTAATCGACGACCAAAATGAAAAAATCGCTCGCGAACTCGAAATTTCTCTCAAAGCCGGCGAAATTGTCGGAAAACTTTATGACGCTCTGCACAATCAAGATTTAAACCCAAACTCCGAAGAATCTTTGCAAAGTTTAAATAAACTCTGCGTGCGACTGGTTTTTTGTTTTTATGCTGAATCTGCCGGAATTTTCGGCAAACACAAAATTTTTCGCGATTATCTGCAAAATTCCAGAAATATTCGCCAAGATTTAATTTTGCTCTTCGACGTGCTGAATACTGAAAAAAATCTTCGCGACCCGTATTTATCTGACGAATTAAAAATTTTTCCGTTCGTCAACGGCGGACTTTTCGCTGAAAAAAATATCGAAATTCCAAATTTTAATGACGAAATTAAAAAAATTCTCTTCGATGAGGCGGAAAATTTTGATTGGTCAGGTATCAGCCCGACAATTTTCGGCGCGGTTTTTGAATCGACTTTGAATCCCGTAACTCGTCGCGAAGGCGGCATGCATTACACTTCGATTGAAAATATTCACAAAGTTATCAATCCGCTGTTTCTCGACGATTTGCACGATGAATTTGCGAAAATTAAAAATTCCACGCGCAATAAAAATAAAAATCTCCTCGACTTTCAAAAAAAATTGTCCGAATTAAAATTTTTCGACCCCGCTTGCGGAAGCGGAAATTTTTTAACCGAATCTTTTATTTCGCTCCGCCGCCTTGAAAATGAAATTCTCAAAGAACTTTTGCATGAAAAAATTCTGCTCGGCGAACTCGACAACCCGATTAAAATTTCTATCAATCAATTTTTCGGAATCGAAATAAATGATTTTGCGGTCGCCGTCGCTCAAACTGCTCTTTGGATCGCCGAATTGCAAATGATTCAGGAAATTTACATGCCAATCGCCTGGATAATGATACTCCATTACATCTTGAATTAGTTTGATATTTGAACGCGCCGTTCTTTACAAAGCGGTGTCCAAACTGTTCGACGCGCTCTTATATCCCAAAAATCCCATAATTAGACACACGAGAATTATAAAAATGTTGAACGCAATAATTGCCTTCGCCTGTAGTTTCATTTAAAAACCTCCAAAGTTTTTTGCAGTGAAAGTACTGCCTGATTATAAATTATTTTTTCGTCCAAATTTTATTTTGATAATCGGCAGAGTATGCAGAAGTGCCGGCATCATTTTCGAGAACAAAAATTCCGGCTTGCCCGGAAATATTTAAACTGTAACCGTTAGCGAAAGTTAAATAAACGCCGTTGTCAAAAATTTGCGCGGAAGAAATTTGATCCATTGACGTGTTGCCCAAAAAAACTTTATCTTGATTTTCTGCATTGGAAATATTGTCGTTGCCGTCGCCGTAATTGTAAGAAAAAGTATCCGCACCGTTGCCGCCGAAAAGATTATCATTTCCGCCGGCACCGCCCCAAAGATAACTGCCGACAGTTCCCGCGTAAACGTCATTACTTTTGTAATTTGCGCCCAACACCGCCGTGAAATGTGCTGCATCAGCCGCGCCAATATCTCCGCTCGTCGAAGTCATATAACCTGCGGCGGTGTAATTTCCCGTGGCAAAATTTACGGTTTTATCGGCAACGTCGCGAATGACCAATTTGCCTCCGTCATTTGCGACCATAACAAAATCTTTTCCGTCACTCGTCGAATAAGCCTTGAACAAAGTTGTATTGTAATTGATTCTGTTTTCTTCAGTAAAATTATTTATAATCGTGTCGTTTCCGTTGAAATCGACAATTTGCGTCGGATTTTCGATAAAATAAACTGAATTGTCAACCGTTTGCTTGCAAAGATAACGAAAGAACATATAACCCGCAGGATAAGCGTATTTATTTAAATAACCGTCCGCGAACGCCAAATTTTGTAAAAAAGTATCCGCATCTTGAGCCAAAGTCGGAATTGCTTCCGTGTGTCCCGCATTTGTGTCATCGCCGCCGATAACAAATTCTGCAATGCCTTCGCGGAAAAATTCAGGCGTATCCGTTTTAATCGAGCCTATGCCGTCCATTGCACCGTGAACAAGTTCGTGAGCGATAACTCTGTCCATGTACGTCGTGCCGCCCGTTCCGTTTGCGTTGTCGTCCATAGTTATAAATCTTGAAGGATTTATTGACATTTCGATAACTTCTGAAGGCGTGCCGTTGTGAGCAGTTCCGCCGGTAGCCGCCGCCGCGCCGTCAAATCCTCCGCCGCCCGCCAACTGAATTTTTATAATTTTTCCGTCCAAATCAATTCCCAAAGAATCATAAACCAATTTTGCAGACTCGCGCAGCCACCATGTATTTAATCCGCGCAAAATTCTGGACGTGACGTTTGTCAAATCTTCGGCACTGAAGCCCCAAAGACCACTTTGCGAAAAATCCGTGAAGTATCTTGAATCACCGATAAGTTCACAAGCCTCGCCGTAATCCGATTTAGATTCGCAATTATACACGGCAGTAAAACTGTCGGGCCATTGTGCATAAAATGTAAAAGATTTTCCGTCGTTGCCGGTGTAAGTTATCGGTGCGGTTGTGCCGGGCGTGGGAAGTTGAGCCGTTGACAAGTCGCCGTCTTCCGGGACAATGGATTCGGCAGTTACTGTCGTCGTTGAAGTGCCGGCGTTATAACTTATGACCGCGCCCGTGTCTTCGCCGCCGATAATAATTCCGCAAACTTCCTTAAGACGCTCATTAACGACAGAAAATTTTTCAGTGCTTGTAACTTCGCTTACGAACTGACTGCGAAAATCCGTAATTGAAGAAGCAGTTGAAACGCTCCTGACCGCGTCCTCCAAATTGTCAACGCCGATCATTCCCGTCGATTCGGAATATTTTCTCAAAGTGTTAATGAATCCGTGCATGGTTTCGGTTGCAGTTGCCATAAAATTTTCCTCCCGTCATGTAAAATTAAATTTCAATGCGGCTTATTTGACCGCCGTCAGTTGCCCGTCTTGGATAACGAAATGGATTGTCTCGGAAACAGTCGCCGCGTTGTGAGGCATTGCAAAGCGGAAAGCAAATGCGTAAGTGCCTTCCGGAAGCGGAATGTCTTCAATAACGGGGGCGGTCTCCAAAATGAAACTGTCGCCTTTGACCTCCTTGTCGTCTGCGTCCATGAACAGCGGCGTGATTTTATCTCCCGCGTGAAGCTGAAGAATTTCCCTGTCAAGCCAACCGCCTTTCAGAATGCGTTGCGCCCCAAAAATCTCAAACGCCTGTTTTTCCATGTCGTAAATAACTTTCAGATAGCATTTTTTTCCATTCAGCAAAATATAGGAATAATACAGGTTATATTCTCGCTGTTGTTCCTCCAGTTCCATCGGGATAAAATGCCCGTTCAGTGCCGGCCATTGCCCGTCAAAATTATCTTTGAAAATGCCTTTGTCCCAATCTACCTCAAGTTTGTCATCATCGCCGAGATATACGAGCCTGTCCTTCTCGTCATAGAAACAGAGTCGAAATGAAACATTGCTGATAGCGTTGGCATCCTCCGGCAAAAGGGTGACAACAGCTATATTGTTTTCGTCCAAGACGACAGGAGCATGCTCAATTCTTTTTATGTCGAAATTAAACCAAGGTGTTCCGCTGCCGTTGCCGACAATCATGGTTTTGTAAAGTTCGGAAAATGCGGGGCTGACATTGGGAAGACTCGCATAAATTTGCCACGTGGACAAATTAGCGTCCAAGCTGTAATAGCCTGAAAGACCTCTGCCGTGTTGGCGATAGATGCCCGCCACTCGATAAAGAACGGCCTCATTCAGTACCTGCGAAAAGTTTTCTGCCGTCTTCAGTCCTTCTACGTTTTCGGCAAGCGACCCCAAATCAATCATGTTAATTCCGCTTTCCTCGCTTTTCGGGCCGTAGCGTTCCACGCCGTCCGCCACTCGGTCAAGAGCCGTAAAAAAATGCACAGGGTTGCGTCCCGCCTCGCGAAGTGCCTCGCGTCCCATTTCTTCATATGCGGCGTTGAGTTTCGGCAACTTTTCAAGGTCGATGAGCGAAAGGGTTGCACTTCTGTCAACTTCATTTTCTTCGCAATAGGGCAAATAAGTTTCGCAAATGATTTTTCCAAGCTCCTTGCCGTCCATAGAAGGATTGGCTGCCAATGCGCCTGCCCACCCCGCGTAATCCGTGCCGGTGCCGGGCATGATTTCTTCCGAAGCCACCATGTATTTGGTGAATCCATGTAAAGCGTTGGCGGTTTCGAGACTTCCCATGAGGCAAGCGTCGAACATCACAAGGTCAAAAGGAGGCTCATTAGGATTTAGAGCAATCGCACCGGCAAGAGCCCGACGAAGATTATACAGACTGATACTCGTGTCAAATCTCTCGTCTGCGCAAATCCCGCCCAGACTGCCGCCACCGTGATCCCAGAGAACCAACATGCGTTTGTCAGCCGGAAAATGTTCCTCGCCGTAGCGTAAGAAATCCTGCAGAGTTTGCGCCTCACTCATGTTTGCATCAGGCAACTGCTCCAGCTCATGAAAACCCGTATTGTCATAGACATAGAGTCCCAATGTATCGGACGGAATGTCCTTGCTGTGCCATTTTTCCGCGCCCCCTGTTTCTATAAGGAACTTGACATTTTCCGGCAACTTCACACTTTTCAGCGCGTCTAGATTCTTTGTGGCGTAACCGTAATTCGATTCCAAATCCGATCCGCACATATACAAATAGACCGTCCAACTGTCCCGTGCCGACGTTTGCGACGGCAGGCAGAGAATTAACGCGACTGCCGTCAAGACAAAGAGTCGCTGCAGCCAAATACTCCATGAATTTTTCAATGTTTTTCTCCTCCTTTAACTTTGCACCCAACGTTTTTGATATTTTTCCATTTCAGAAAGAACGTGTTGAAGTAATCTGTCTTTGATTTCCGGCTTTTCAGAAAGAATCTCCTGCATTTTATCGACCGGAATGCGCACCAGCATCGCTTCTTCGGAAATGACTTCTGCCGCAACGTGTGAAGAACGCTCGCGGAGCAACGCCGTTTCATTTATCCATTCATTTTCGCCGACCAAATCCAGCATGTTATACCAACCGTCGCCCGCATCCATGTTGCGCTGTAAAACGCCTTTTGACACGAGAAGAATATTTTCCTCTATCTCCTTCCCGAAAATGCGATCCCCTTCAAAATATGTGGTCGTGGATGCCCACTGCAGAAATTCTTGCAAGGTTCCCAGCGTTGCGCCCTGCAGGAAGGGAATTTTTGAAATGGTGTCTTGCAAGGCGGCGCGACTTTCCTGCGCCTTTTCTATTTCGTCCTTCTCTTGTCTTTCAATGCGCTCCGCCATTCGCGCGGAAAATTGGACAGCTGACAAATTCCAATCCGTCAACAGCCTTGAGAGTGTCAAAAGATACCGCGAGGCAAGTTTGGGGATTCCTCGCGGCTGAAAATATTCTTCATCATAAAGGAAGGATACGGAAATATTTCCCCCGTTATCGTGAAAGTAAACGCTGAGAGGCATGCCCTGCGAATCATAAGCATTTTTCATGACGATATTCCCCGAAGGAGTCCCCGCAGTTTGAGTGTAACCCGTGTTTTCTTCAAAAAAATCGGCGAAACTCAAAAAATGGTCAAAAAATTCGCCTTGCTCCGGCGCAACTTCATTCAGACCGCTCCAGCCGAATTTGGCATAAGAACGCGATACCAAAATTTTTTGAAACATCGCGTTTACCGCTTGCCCGCAAGTTCCTGCTTGTGCCAAGCCGTATCTTATCGGAACGATTCTGACACCGCCCGCGCCTGAATCTTCCGGCAACAGAAGACAAAGCCCAATTTCCTTGTCTGAATCCGCCTGCCCCAGAGTAATTCCCCAAGCCGTCAGGAAAAGTGCCATGAGCATTGAACGATTATTCTTTGCCTCCCGCCTTAAATCCGATGACAGCGCGGCGGGAATTGCCAAGCGAAATGATTTTTGGTTATACTCGATTTCTTTGTTCTCCTTGCTGTAGGGAAGAGCCGTCGGGGGTGGAAAATCCGCAAATATTCGCCGCCAATAATCTTTCACCGAATCCGACATGAGATAATTTTCCGATAATTTTTTTTGCGTTGCCAACGGTTTGTAAGGAATATCTTCCATTGCCGAGCGCAAAAGAGTAGCCACATCGAAACTGTCGGCAATGAGTCGCGCCACCGTCACCAAAATGGCGTATTCATCTTTCCCTGTATGAAATACGGAAAACCGCGCGAGGTTGCCGTGAACAAGGTCAAATTTTTCGCGCATATCTGTCGCCATGGCTTGTTTCATTGCGGCATCCAAATCTTCTTCGTCTGTTTGCTCCAGATTCCGATAGTTAGGCAAAGGAAAATCAGGACGACTGTCAAAAATCACGCAAAGACTGCGGTCGCAAAAATCAACATAATTTGACCTAAACGCCTCGGATGTCGCCACCATTTCACGAATTGCGCGGTTCAGTTTGTTCGGTAAAAGTTTTCCGCGTACCTTGTAAAGCGTTTGCTCGAACAAATAAGGAGAAACGAAACGTCTGCCAAAAAATTGCCTTTCAAATGCAGAAAGTTCTCGCACATAAAGAATACGAGGCTGCCCGAAAGTATCCGCTCCGCAGGCTTTCGCCCCATAAACTTGTTTGAGCCGAGCCATTTCATCTGCCGAAAGATTTTTTAAGTCTTTCATCAGTCCAATTCCTCCATGGATTTCTTGACGGGAATTACCATGTCAATTTTTGATTCCTTCAGCACGTCTGCCACGATTCCTTTAGCCGAAACCAAGACGCAGTTTTTTCCCTCTTTCTTCGCCTGCTTGCCGAAACGCATGAACACCCTCAGCCCCGCACTTGAGAGATATTTCAGACCGGCAAGGTCAATCGCCAACTTTTCCGTGGAAGCAAGAATTTTTTTCCCTGCCTCCTCCGTCTTGGTCGAGGTATTGACGTTCATTGAGCCGGAAAGAGCCCAGACCGTCCACCCCTTTTCTTTTCGACTTTCAAAAACGATTTCGCCGCTAATTTTTTCTTCCATTGACGCTACCTCCAATTACAATATTTTAATCCCAGCATGGTGATGTCGTCGGACTGTTCCGCGCCGTCGGCGTGAGTTTTGACTGCGGCTGTCACTACGGTGAGAATTTCTTCGGCGGTTACCTGTTGAGGCGCGTTGGATAAAACTTCCCGCAAATTTTTTTCGCCGAAAAGTTCCTGCTCCTTGTTCATGGCTTCGGTTACGCCGTCAGTATAGAGAAAAATCATGTCGCCGGGTTTTAAAGTCAGCCGCCTGTTTAAAAAAGGAATATCCTCTATCATTCCCAACACGCAACTGTCCGCCAAAGGCAGATATTCGGCAATCCCCGTTTCACCGTGTCGCAGAATTGGCGGATTGTGTCCGCCGTTGGAATAGACAAACTCTCCTGTCCGCGTGTCCAAGACTCCCATGAAAACTGTTACAAACATATCCTCTTCATTTCCCTGACAAAGTTGGTTATTTGCACGGGCAAGCACTTCCGCCACGTCATCATGATTTTGAATCATGGCGGCGAAATTTTTGAGAATTGTCATGGATCGTGACATGAAAATTGCCGCCCCGACTCCCTTTCCCGAAACGTCCGCGATTGTTACCGCCAAATGATTTTCGTCCAATGAATAAAAATCATAGAAATCGCCCCCGACATTCCGCGCCGGTTGCATGGTTGCATAAATGTCAAAAGCTCCATTGTTCGGAAATTCTTTAGGCAACATTCCCGACTGAATACCGGCGGCGATTGAAAGTTCCGCCTCAACTCGTTCCCGTTCTGCCGTGACGCGAGAAAGATTTTCCATGTACTTTTTCAAGTCGTCCGTCATGACGTTAAAACAGTTCGCCAGATGTCCGATCTCGTCGCCCGTGTGAATGTAAAGTTTTTTGTCCAAATTTCCGCCTGCAATTTCTTTCACGCCGTTCGAAAGTGCAAGAATCGGTTGAACAAAACGACTCGACACCTTGCGGCTCACGAAAAAAAGTGCCGCCACAATCACTAAAAGAAGCACCGCCGTTCGCAATAAAATTCCCCGAAAAAACTCTTGCAGGGACGCAGAAAAATTCTCCGTTTGCGAAAGAAGATGCTCCCGCACTTCCCGCGCCGGTTGCACGACCGTTTCTTTATCAATCAGCGTGCCGAAACTCCAGCCGACGGAAGGTATCGGCGCATAGGCGAGATAATATTCTTTTCCGTCCACCGAAACCAAAACTACATCTGACAGCTCTTGCGTCATGTGCGTCGCCTCTTCCGCCAATTTTTTTTCTGTAGAGTTGCGAAGATCAAAATTTTTATCGGAGGCGGCGAAAATTCCTTCATTCTCAGATGAGAGGATAACTTCCCCGTCGCGATTCAAAATAAAATTTGTGCGTTTGTCCTGTCCAAGCCCGCTTTTTTCAATTTGCCGATAAAGTGAAACGATATTGTTGGATATGCCCGCCATGCCCGCGAATCCATTTTCGTCGTAATATGGAGCAACGCAGGAAATTGCCGGATAACCTTCAACGCCGACAAAAATTTTAGTGAAAACACTTTTTCCCGTCGCTTTAATTTCTTTGTACCAAACTCGCTCTCGCGGGTCAAAATCGGGCGAAAACCATTCTTCATAAAATTCGACGTACTCCGTCCCTTTCGGCATTAAGTCCACGCTGATGATATATCCATTCTCCGATGCGTAAAAACATGTCATTTGATGTCCGTTATCGTAGCCTTCGACCCAAAGCGACAAAATATCAGCCGCATTTGATGCAATTTCAATTTCGGGAAAAATTTCGGAAATTCGCCCGCTTTCTCGCAGTGAAGAGAGAAAAAATATATACGGCTCTCCTGAAGTGATTGGAACTTCTCCGCCGACCGGCAGACGACGCGGCAAATAAAATTCTCGATGAGTTAAAATATTTGTCATTTCTTTTGCCAACAAATTTGTGTCCTCTTTCAGTCGTTCCATTTCCGCATCAATGTGCCGTGCTTTTTCTTCCGCCAAAAGTAAAAATCTTTTTCTTGCCTGCTCGTCAGCTGCTTTTTCGGCAAAATCGGCGGTAGATGTCCCCATTTTTTCGCCGCTTTCGAGGGCGTAACTTTGTGCGCCGTACAGCCCAAAAAAAGAAACCGCCTCAAAAGCGGTAAAACACACAAGCACCGTCAAAAGCATCAGAAAAAAAATCTGTCGCGCAATGCTCATTTTTCTGTTCAAACGCACTCATCCCCGCAAATCAAATTTTCCTGAAGCGTCCGATTTTTTATAAATATTCGTTGGTTCCGTCGCTGTGCAAAATAATCGTGTTCACCGTGCGAACATTTACGTTATACCATTCGTCGCTGTAACCGTCATCATAATGCGCCTTAAAATCCCAAGTGTCACTCATCGCCCAGCGGTCGAAGTCCAAAACGATTGAGCGGCCGTTGTACCAAATAGTGTTGCCCAAAACATCATCGTACCAATAATTACTTTGGT
The DNA here is from genome assembly GCA_905236725.1 of uncultured Selenomonadaceae bacterium. Classification (GTDB taxonomy): domain Bacteria; phylum Bacillota; class Negativicutes; order Selenomonadales; family Selenomonadaceae; genus Quinella. The sequence goes on from CAJOCT010000036.1 coordinate 13,842, forward strand.
TGGCACTGCAGTTCAAGACAACAATATCATAGCCCGTATTGTTGACCAGCGTGACTTCCTTCGCCATAGCCGTGCCGGAAATGGCAAGAGCCATCACCAACGCAACCAAAAAGGTTCTGACAGAGAGTAATTTTTTCATTTCTTTTGCCTCCTAATTTTTATTTATGTTATGCCGTTGCCAAGCGGCAAGACGACGAGCCACATTTTCCTGCAAATTTCTGTAAAAAAATTGATAATCGTAAATGTGATACGCGCCCGCAGGATAATTTTCAAGGTGCGGCGGATAATCTTCAGGCTTTACGTCAGTAACTTTCAGCGTCCCGCGCTTTTTGTCGATATATGCACCGGTCAAGGCGGGAATTTCTTTTTTTATTTCGCCGTCGTAGTTCGTGAAACACGCACCGAGATTTAAATTTTTATCGGCTTTTGCTCTGTTCGTGCGCCAAGTAAGCGGATTGATTGAAATTGATTTTACATTCGCCGGAACGATTGGCGTTGCCGTCACGTCTTCGGATTCGGTGTTGAAACAAATAATAACTCCCGTGTCGTCCGCTCTCTTCGCAGGAAGAAGTTGCGGAAATTTTTTTAAATCTTCACGCGTGAGAAGTGCACCCGGACAGTAAGCCGCAACCAAAAATTTTTTTACGTCTTTCCTGTCGCCAAATTCTTTTAAAAGTTTCAAAATATGACGACTGCCTTGAGAAAATCCCGCCAAAATGAACGGTCGCCCTTGATTATATTCGTGCAAATATTTCAGAAACGCCGCCCGCACATCAATATAAGCGAGTTGCAAACTTTTTTCACGCACTTCAGGCGAAAGTTGAAGAGTTGCAAAACCCGCCATTCGATAATACGGGGCAAAAAATTTTGCGTCTTTGTCGTAAATGCCTTTTTCCATGTTCGTCGCACCAAGAAATTTTCGCCGAGTTTCCGTGTCGCTCAAATCCATGTTGCGGTGAGTTTCGTCGCCGCGAAAAACCGTAGGACAAACAAAAAAAACGTCAACCGTCTTGTCAACCGCGTAAATTTCACGATACGCCCAATTTTCCGCAAGCTCGTAATCCGTCGGCTGAGTCGCAAAAATTTCTGCACGGCAAATATTTCCGAACGCCGCCATGAAAAGCAACAGAATTAAAAATATTTTCGCTTGTCGTCGCATAAAATCCCCGCCAATCTTGAAAAATTTCTCAAAAAATTTTACTCATCAGCCCGTTTGCGTTTTTTTCCCAACTCGCCCAATCCTGCGGCGGCTGCCATGTCCAGTTCCGCAAATCCCAATCGCCTGCTCCAAGGAGAAGGTTTTTTCTCGTTAAGTCGCATGACAAGGAGTCTGTTTTTCAGGTCTTCTCTTATCGGGTGGCACAGCGAATAGTCAAAGCGAATAAGTTTTTCGTCAAGTTCCGCGTACTCCATTGTGTCTTCTCCTTTCGCTTTTTTTTATAAAAACAGCCGACGACCGATTTTTGATGCCGCCGACTGTTCGATTTCAATTATTTTTACTGCCGCCAAGTTTTTACGCCGGTTTTAAGATATTCTATAACTTCGCTGTGGAGAATCATCTGACCGGTTTCTTTGTCGCGATAGGTATTGTTCCTGCTACCAATTCCATAAGCTAATCCGGTTGAATTATTTGCATCGATGCCAAGTGCTGCAAGTTTATCTTCATCAGATGCCATGTACCTAGTCCACCATCCACAACCTTTTTCTTCCAGCAGTTTTTTACCTGCTCCGAAAGCAACATGTATATCGTTAGCCTCAGCGAAGGTACCGCCTGCAACGTCTTCAAGTTGGTCTGCCGACACTTTTTTGGATTCTATTTTATATTCGGCGGGTGTGAAGGGAAGACCCACTTTTTCGCCGAAAGTTGCCAACTGCTCGGCAATGGTGTTTTCGTCCGTCACGGTTTCCAACTGCTCTTCAATCTGACGGCGCAAGTCTTCGTCGCCGTTTACACGCTCAATGAATTTTTTTACGTTTTCTTTAGCCATTTTACATTCCCTCCTTGTCTGTGAGTTTAATCAGCGGCGTTGCCGACGACCGATTTTTTGATGCCGTCGGCTTTTTGTGCCGATATTTGCTTACTTACGCCAAGTTTTTTCGCCGGTTTTAATATATTCGACAACTTCGCTGTGGAGAATCATCTGACCGGTTTCTTTGTCGCGATAGGTATTATTTTTGCTGCCAAGTCCCGTTCCAAGAAATCCGCCTGACAAATCTGCCTCGATGCCAAGTTTGCCCAAAATGTCCGTATGACCGAACTTGAAAATTGACCCCTTATTTACTTCCTCTAATCTCTTGTTATAAAAACCTTTCTTCATAAGGAACTCTAAATCTGTCATTTCTCTTTCCGTACCGCCTGCAACGTCGTCAAGTTGGTCTGCAGTCATTTTTTTCTTTTCGTTGTCCTGAATCATTTTAAATCCCTCCTGTCTGAAATTTAATTTATAAATTTAGTCATTGATGTTTCTTGCATCGTTGTCGCCGTGGCTCGCGTCGAGATAAGAGCGAACGTCGAAGTTGCTGCAACCGTTTCCGCGTCCCAAACGTACCAACGCTTCGTAGCGACTGATTCGGCGACCCTGAAATTTGTAGATGTTTGCTTTGCCCGAACTGTTCAATTCAACGCTTACGCCGCCTTTTTCAAAAGCACTCTGAATCACGTCCGGCGTAGGATTTTCTTTCAATTTCAGCATTTTGCGGATGCACTGCCCGTCGCTGATGAGTTCCCTGCCGGAACCTCCCGCCACATTGTCCAAATCCTCTGCGTTAAGAACTTTGTTTTTCATTTCTTCCGTCATTTTAATTCACTCGCTTTCTTTAAAAAATTTTTTTTGTTTTCTGCTTTTTATATCCCTGCGAGCGTGAAAGTGGGTAGCCCGCAGGGATTTTTTTTGAATTTAGGCGTTGTTCATGTAGTGGAGCTTGAACTTGTCGCCGTTTTGGTTGCGGTAAGCGTTCACAAGGTGGAGAAAGGTGTTAAAGTCCTTTTTTTCCAACTCTTCAAACTTGCTGGGCGGGAACTCGCTTTTGTAAAAAACGATTGAGGCAGCGTCGTTTTCCGAGATTCCCTTTCCCTTGTAGAAAAAGCTCTTTCCGCCGTCCATAACGCCGATGTCATTGCGGCGATAAATCATCGTACTGTAATACTTGTTGCCGCCGACAACTTCTTCCAACGCCTGAGCGTCCATTTTGTTTTCTGCAAATTTTTCGTTAATCATATTAGTTACCTCCATTCAGCACAATGCGGAAGATTTTTCGTCGTCCATGGGATTTAAGATTTCGCCGCCTTTTTTGGCACCGCCCATAATTTTTTTGACGTAATCGACAACAGTACCGCCACTCGGCAAAATATTTTTCGCAAGATCAAGACCCGCGTCAATCCACATTTGCTTGGCTTTAAGCTCCAATTCTTTATTTTTGAACTCCCACTCCATACGGGACTTGATGGCTTCCCAGCGGCTGGCGATTTCTGCGTCGTTGTACTCCTTGACGTTTTCTTTGCCGGACGGGATACCGATTTCCACGCCGCCCGAAACTTTGTCAAGCAATTCTTTTTTCATCGGCTCTTTAGTAACCATTTTTCATTCCTCCATTCTTCATTCCGATTGCCGGATTTTTTAAAAATTTTTTACTTTTTCGGCGTTGCAGGCGGCGGAGTAACTCTGCTGTCAACGTTGTTGGGGTTGCTGTCGCCTTCCCTGAAAGTGTGACCGCGCCACTCCATTTCGTCTTTCCAAGTTTTCCACTCGCTTTTTGCGATCCAGATTGACGAACCCGATTTGCCGGTTTCGGGGTCTTTGCCGCGAACAAGATAACCGTCTTTGTAAACTCTGCCGGTTGCCGGGTCGGTGTAAGCTCCGGTGATACGCAAGTACCAGTAAATGCTGCCTCCCGCGACCTTGTCCAGCTCTTCAGTGTTCATCTTTGCGTCTTTGAATTTGTCCATAATTTTTCGCTCCTTTCATCTCTGCGAATTTTTTTGTTTTCTTTTGCCCCTTATATCCTCGACATGAAAAAAGTGGGTAGTGTTGAAAAAAAAATTTTTTTTTGTGTCAAAAATCTTTTTAGGAACCTGATTAAAAATCTTTTTGCATTTTAGGAACCTAATTCAAATAATCGGAAAAAATCGAAAAGTGGCGTAAAATCTACACTTTTGAGAAATAAGAATCGATTTGACCCCTCTGAAAGGCGGTTTTTGAGGGGGGCGAAATTTCAGCCAAAAAAAAATTTTAGTAAATCGCTCAAAAAAATTTTTTTTTCTCACGAAAATAATTTTGCAGAAAATTTGTCTGTTAATTGCTCATAATCCAAAAAAATTTGCAAACGTGAAAAAAATTTCGTAAATCGCTCAAAAAAATTTCTCTCGGAAAAAGTCGAGATTTTTTTGACGAAAAAAAAATTAGCCGTCAGTCTTTGAAAACTGACGACTAAAAATTTTTTCAAAATAATTTTTGCGTTGCGGTTAATTTTCCAATAATTTTTTGAGTTTTGCCCGTGCCTGCCGCAGAGTGCCTCTCACGGTGTCGGGTTCTATGCCCAAAATTTTTGCGATTTCGGGCGACTTCATATCCAGCCAATAAGTCATTTCAACAATTTTTCGCTGACGCTCGGTAAGTTGCATCATTGCGCGACGAATTTTTTCGTTTTCTTCTTTGGAAAGCATTTGACGCTCCGGCGTTTCAGTTTCGGGGGCGGCGGGATCAAAATTTTCTTCCAAAGCAACATTCATTGACGCGGATTTTCTGCCGTAACATTTATAAAGAGCGTTTTGGGCAATACGCCAAAGCCAAGTCGAAAACGCACCTCTTGCGGGGTCGTAGTCGTCCAAATGCTGATACATGCGAATAAAAGTATCGCTGACCACCTCATCAGCTAAATGAGTGTCTTTGGTTTTGCTCAAAAGATATTGATAAATTCGAGGAAAAAAATAATCGTAAAGCTCAGAAAATGCGTCGTCGTCGGTTACGGCTTTTTTTGCGAGATTTCCCCAATATTCGATGCCTTTATTTTGCGGCAAAGCTGAATTTTTCATTGGGGGACTCCTTTTTTTCGGTTTCGTTGTCATTTTCTTTTGTCGAAAAAGGTTTATCGACAAATTTTTCAGCTTCGTTTTCAATTACAGCCGCTTTTTTTCGAGCATTTGATGCAGATTCGCCGTTATTTTCCGCCTCGACGTATAAAGCCGGATCAAATTCGACCGGAACGCCCATAGCTTTTTCCAAAGTCGCGCGGTAAAGGTTATATTGATAAAGAGCGGTAAAATAATTTGATCTTGCCTGCGTCAGTCGTTCCTGTGCGTCCGCCACCGTGAGCAAAATATCAACGCCTTCTTCGTATCGAACTTGAGCAATTTCATGACTTTTTTCTGCCTGTTTCACTGCGGCGGCGGCGAGTTTTAAATTTTCTTCCGCAGATTTCATGTTAAAAAATGCCGTGCGCGTTTCAAGGCGTATATTTTTTTTGATACGCGTTGCAGTTGCGACACTCGTATCAATCGCGGAATCTGCCTGCCGAACATTTGCCTCAGTCACGCCGTTATCAAACAAACTCCATGAAAT
>CAJOCT010000037.1:0-20413 GCA_905236725.1 uncultured Selenomonadaceae bacterium
CTCGGACAACTCTCCGCAAGACTTGCATAATATATCACTCAAAATTTTCTCTGTCAAGCAAAAAAATTTTTTGGATTTTTTCATAATATTTTCAGGGGGGGGGGGGTAGAATACATTTTGGTTGAAATTTTTAAAAATTTTTTCAGGATATGGGAGGCGATTTTTGTGAAAGTTGTTTTTAATCTTCAATTTTTTACCAAGACAATCAAGTTGACCAACGGCGACGATGATTATTGGAATAATACTGCCAACGTAAAAATTTTTGCTCGTGACGGTGATGATTCTGTCTATAGCAGTGAGGCAGACAATGTAACAATCGACGGCGGAAAAGGTAAAGATACTATTTACAGCGGTGGCGGAGGTAGAGTAACAATTTCCGGCGGAAAAATTTTGGGCGGATTAGGCGATGACAGCATCAGAAGCCAGCAAGCGACCGAAGTCACGATTAACGGTGGAAACGGCAATGATGATATTCGCGTTGACAGAGTAAGTAAAGTAATAATTTTTGGCGGAAAAGGCGTTGATACACTTAGGTATGAGCATGCTGAAAATATAACAATTTCTGGTGGCTCTGGTGATGATAAAATGGAAAACTCTTACGGATATAACGTAAAAATGTCTGGCGATGCCGGCAATGATACTATTTCAAATTGGGGAGATGGAGAAAATATAACAATTTTTGGTGGTTCCGGTAATGACGTGCTTGGAATGCACAACGGGAACTACGCAACAATATATGGTGGCTCTGGTAAAGATACGATTGAAAATGAAAAAACAAATAATGCAATAATTTATGGCGGTTCTGGCAATGATTCAATCAATAACAATCACAGTGACAATGTGAAAATTTATTGTGAGTCTGGGAACGATAATGTATATAGTAGTGGCGATAGTGTAACAATTTCCGGAGGAAAAGGTAATGATACAATAAATGCTAATGGAAAAAATAATGTTGTTCAATATACGTCAGGCGACGGAAACGATATAGTTTGGAATTTTGGCTCAGATGATGTGTTGCATATCACAAAAGGCAGTTACAAAGTAAAAACGAGCGGCAACGATTTAATTGTTAAAGTCGGCAAAGGTTCGATTACGCTGAAAAATGCACGCTACACATCAATTTCCATAAAAAATTCCAAAGGAAAAGTTACGACAAAATATCGAAGATAATTTTGTAACGGCGGATAATTTGAGCGCGATTGTGGAAAATAATTTGACGGCGACCGATTACAAACTTGCGGCAAATAATTTTGAAAATCTCACTCAGGAAAATAATTTGATAACTTTTGCAGAGAAATAAAACTTAATTTTAAACAAAAAAAATTCCCGACGTTTAATCGCGTCGGGTTTTTTATATTGTCAAGAAAATTTTTATTTTAAAAGTTTATTCAAAATTGCGGCTTTGTCCGTGCGCTCCCAAGGCAAATCGACATCAGTTCTGCCGAAATGACCGTAAGCAGAAGTTTGTTTGTAAATCGGGCGGCGAAGGTTGAGCATTTTAATAATTCCCGCCGGTCTCAAATCGAAATTTTCTTTGACGGCTTTTTCAATAATTTTTTCGTCAATTTTATTTGTGCCGAAAGTTTCGACGCGAACGGAAACGGGTTGAGCCACGCCGATCGCATAAGCGAGTTGAATTTCGCAACGCTCCGCAAGTCCCGCCGCAACGATATTTTTTGCAACGTAACGCGCCGCATAACTCGCGCTTCTGTCAACTTTCGTGGGGTCTTTGCCGCTGAACGCGCCGCCGCCGTGACGCGCAAAACCGCCGTAAGTATCAACGATGATTTTTCTGCCCGTCAAGCCCGAATCGCCCTGCGGTCCGCCGATGACAAATTTTCCTGTCGGGTTGACAAAATATTTCGTCTCGTCAGTGAGCAAACCCGCCGGAACAGTCGGCTTGATGACGTATTTAATCATATCTTTTTTTATTTGCTCGACTGAAACGTCGGGATTATGTTGAGTTGAAATAACAATCGTATCGACCGCAACGGGCTTGCCGTCTTCGTAAATGACGGTGACCTGCGTTTTGCCGTCGGGACGCAGATAATTCAATTCGCCCGTAACTTTTCTTATTTCCGCAAGTTTGTAGGCAAGTTTATGAGCCAAAGAAATCGGCAACGGCATATATTCGGGCGTTTCGTTCGTTGCGTAACCGAACATCATTCCTTGATCTCCCGCGCCGATTGCCTCTTCCGCCGCCATATTTCCTTCACGCGCCTCGATTGCTTTGTCAACTCCTTGCGCGATGTCGGGGGACTGTTCATCAAGAGAAACCAAAACGCCAACGCTGTCCGCATCGAAACCGTAATCAACATTTGTGTAGCCGATTTCGCGAATTGCGTTGCGAATAATTCTGTTCATATCGACGTAGCATTTTGTGGAAATTTCGCCGACAACGTGAACTTGCCCGGTTGTAACAACGGTTTCGCAGGCAACTCGACCTTCGGGGTCGCGCTCCAAAATTTCGTCCAAAATGCTGTCAGAAATTCGATCGGCAACTTTATCGGGATGTCCTTCAGTAACCGATTCCGAGGTAAATAATGTTCTGGCCAAATTTATCACTCGCTTTCTTCAAATAAAAAAAAAACCCTACAAAATATTTTGCAAGGTAACACATTTAAATTTTATTGTCAAATTTTTCGACGTGATGAAATTTATTTTTTTGGCCGCGCAACAATCCACGGCTGATTCTGTTGATTTTTCGGCAACATCGAATGATCAAACCACATTGAAAAAAATCTCCAGCCGTTATTCACAACATAGCCGTCCTGATTGTGATCGCTTGTGTCGTAAGAATCCATCATTATTAAAACGTCGTCCAAAGTATCATCGGTGCCGAGCGTGTCATAACCGATTATCACGCGCCAATGTCCGCCCCACTCAACATTTTCAACGAGTATCGGCGTATTTTCGCGCAGATTTTTCAGCACAAAATTTTTAAAATCATCATATTCGGTGAAAGGTTTATGTTTCAAACTGCTGTCAACTTCCCAGCCGATTTTCTCAAAAAAATTCGCTATATTTTTCGCGTCAGTGCCGACGGCGGGTTTAGTTTTCATTTCTTTTGCGAGAGTCATTTCGTCAAAATTTTTTTCGCCGTAAAAATGCAAAACCGTCAATGCCGCCGCAGGTCCGCAGGTATTTTCGCGCGTCTGTTGGTAAGTCGGATAATCTTTCAAAATGATTCTGTCATCAGTCGAAGGCAAATTTTCAAAGTCGATTTGCGGAAAATAAATTGAATTGCCGTGATTTATTTCGTCAGGTGCGGCAGATGCGCCCTCCGTCTTCGTGTCCAAATTTTCGGGATAGGGAATTTTTTCGGCAAATGCAGTGTTAATCGAAAGAATTCCCGAAAGCATCGCAAGTAAAATTTTTTTCTTCATGAAAATTCACTCTCCAAAAATTTTTATCAGTTCACTTAGAATTTTTTCGGCAAGGTCACTTTTCGACATCAGCGGAAAATTTTTAACTTCGCCGTTTCGTTTGATAATCGACGCAACATTTGTATCGACGCCGAATCCCGCGCCCTCAACCGTGACGTTATTCGCAACAATGAAGTCGAGATTTTTTTCATCAAGTTTTTTCCGCGCGTACTCAAGCAGATTTTCAGTTTCCGCCGCAAATCCGATTAAAATTTGATTTTTTTTCAAACTGCCGAGTTCTTTCAAAATATCGGGATTTTTCACGAGTTCGAGCGTCAAATTTTCTTCGGATTTTTTTATTTTTTGCGGAGAAATATTTTTTACGCGATAATCGGCGACCGCCGCGGACATTATAACCGCGTCAACTGAATCATATTCAGCCAGAACTTTTTCGCGCATTTCCTCAGCCGATTCGACTTTGACGAATTTTAAATTTTTCGGCGGAGCAAGTTGAACATTTCCCGCAATTAAAATAACTTCCGCGCCGAGATTTTTCGCCGACTTCGCAATTTCAAAACCCATTTTCCCGCTTGAACGATTGCCGATATATCGCACGGGGTCAATCGGCTCAAGAGTTCCGCCCGCCGTCACCAAAATTTTTTTCCCGCTCAAAATTTTTTCGGTTTCAAAAAATTTTACAATCTCTTCGCAAATTTTTTCAGGTTCGGGCAAACGACCTTTTCCGCTGATTCCGCAAGCCAGTTCACCTTCCGCCGCGTCCAAAATTTTTATCCCTCGTTCCTGCAAAATTTTTAAATTCTCTTGAGTTGCGGGATTTTCGAGCATATTTGTATTCATCGACGGCGCGAAAATTTTTGGAGCGGTTGCCGCCAAAATCGTCGTCGTCAATAAATCGTCAGCAATGCCGTTCGCCGCCTTCGCCAAAAAATTCGCGGTTGCGGGGGCGATTAAAACTAAATCCGCGAAATTCGCCAGTGAAATGTGAGCAACATTAAAATTTGCCGCGTCGCCGAACATTTCGACGTACACGGCATTTTTTGTAATCTCTTGAAAAGTTCGCGGCGAAACAAATTCCGTTGCCGCCCGAGTCATAACGACTTTGACATTTGCGCCGAGTTTTTTAAGGCGGCTTGCAACTTCGACAACTTTATAAGCCGCAATTCCGCCCGTCACCCCGATTAAAATATTTTTTCCTTCGAGATTCTTCATTCCGACGCAACTCCCGGCATCGAGTAAGTTATTTTTCCTTCGTAAATTTCCTCCATCGCGTCCGTCACGAATTTTTCTGTCGGGTGTTCGATTCGACAGGGTTCACCCGTCAAAAGTTGACGAGCTCTTTTCGAGGCGAGGACGACCAAAGTGTAACGGCTGTGAGTTCTTTTAAGCATGTCGTCCGTCGAGGGATTGACCATGCTGTGCGGCGTTGAAATATTTTTCATTCGGTTACTTCCTTTCAGCGCGGAAAAAATCCGGCTCTTTATCGGATAATTTATAAAATTTCAGCAGTGCTTGAACAATTCTTTTCGAGGCCAAGCCGTCGCCGTAAGGATTGCAAGCCTCCGCCATTCTTGCGTATTCGTGATGATTCGTCAAAAGCAGGCGGGATTCTCTGTAAATATCTTCCATATTCGTGCCGACGAGTTTGACAGTTCCTGCCGCAACCGCTTCAGGTCTTTCGGTAGTGTCGCGCAAAACCAAAACAGGTTTGCCGAGTGAAGGAGCTTCCTCTTGAACTCCGCCCGAATCAGTCAAAATCAAAGTCGCGCGGTTCATCAAATTTGCGAAAGGTTCATAGTCGAGCGGGTCTGTCAAATGAACTTGCGGCAAATTTCCGAGTTCTTCATTGACGATTTCTCTGACTTTCGGATTTTTGTGCACGGGGAAAATAATTTCAAGGTCGGGAAAATCGGCAATGAGTTTTTTCAACGCTTTATAAACTTGCCTCATCGGTTCGCCGAGATTTTCGCGCCTGTGAGTCGTCACCAAAATAATTTTTTTGTTTCGATAGTCGATATTTTCCAGAAGTTCGTCGGAAAATTTGAAAGTACTTTTGACGGTTTGATGAAGTGCGTCGATAACAGTGTTTCCCGTGACGAAAATTTTTTCTGCCTCAATTCCTTCGTGCAACAAATTTCCTCTTGCAACGACTGTCGGCGCAAAATGTAAATCGGCAAGCGCGGCAGTTAATTTTCTGTTCATTTCTTCGGGGTAAGGAGAAAATTTATTTCCCGTCCGCAATCCCGCTTCGACGTGACCGACTGCAATTTGACTGTAATAAGCCGCCAACGCTCCCGCGAAAGTTGTAGTGGTGTCGCCGTGAACCAAAACCATATCGGGCTTTGCGTCGTCCAAAACTTTTTTCAGTCCGTCGAGTACGCGGCTTGTTATGTCGAAAAGAGTTTGTCCCTCCGACATTATGTTTAAATCGTAATCGGGTTTTATTGCGAAGAGATTTAAAACTTGGTCGAGCATTTCGCGATGTTGCGCGGTGACGGCAACTATCGGTTTGATTTTGTCCGAGTGTTTAAAAAGTTCCAGCACGACGGGAGCCATTTTTATCGCCTCCGGTCGAGTGCCGAAAATCGTCATGATTTTTATTTTATCCTTTGTCATAAAAAATCACTCCCGCTAGTTCGCCATACGCAGCACGCCCAATTTTTTCGCGCCGTAAAAAATTGCAATCACGACAATAATTAAAATTAAAATCGCTATTTGACTGCTGACTTCGGTTAAAGCTATCGCGCTTAGTCCGAGAACTGCACTGATTACGTAAATTAAAAAAACTGCCTGCCGTTGAGTAAATCCCATATTCAAAAGTCTGTGGTGCAAGTGACCTTTGTCGGGTTTGAAAATCGGCTGTCCTCCGAGTAACCGCCTGATTATTGCAAAAGTCGTGTCGAGAATGGGAACGCCCAACGCCAAAATCGGGACGACCAAAGTTATCGTGGCAGTGCTTTTCATCGAGCCCATAACAGAAATTCCCGCGAGCATAAATCCGAAAAACATACTGCCCGTATCGCCCATAAAAATTTTTGCGGGGTGGAAGTTGAAAAATAAAAATCCCGTTGCCGCCCCCGCCAATGCCGCAGTCAATCCCGCGACGAGGAAAAAATTATTTTGCAGGGCGACGAGAAAAATTGTTATCGACGCGATTGCAGAAATTCCCGCCGCCAATCCGTCCAGCCCGTCAATTAAATTCACGGTGTTTGTTAATCCGACAAGCCAAAAAATTGTTGCCGGAACTGCCGCCCACCATTCCAGATAAAAATAATCGCCGAAAGGATCTGTTATAAAATCAATTCGCACGTCAAAGCCGACAGCCAAAATCGTCGCCGCTACAATTTGCCCCAAAAATTTTGTCCGCGCCGACAAATTTTTATAATCGTCAACAAGTCCCAATAAAACTATCAAACTTGCGGAAAAAATCAGCCCGATAATTTCGTGGCGCATTTCGACGTAAGGCATCGACGCGAAAACCGTTGCGATAACCGAAATCATAACCGCGATATAAATCCCAAGCCCGCCGATTCTCGGAATTGGCTTTTTGTGAACTTTTCTTTTGTCCGGTTTATCCATAGCTCCGGTTTTTTTGGCAAGCTTTATCACGGCGGGTGTTAAAATAATTGCGATTCCCGCGGCTATGAGAAACGTCCAGACATATTCAGTCATGCTTTCTGCCTACCCCTTTGCAAAAAAATTTTCGACTCAAATCAATAATTGTGGATTTTACAGCACGTCAATATTTCCGTCAAGGCAAAATTACGCTTTGAGAGCCTCAACAGTTTTTGCAAGAGATTCAAGATTTTCGACGTTGAGACTTTTAATTTGCTTGTCGATTCGGCGATTAAAGCCGCAAAGAGTTTTTCCCGGTCCGCACTCGATAAAAATTTCCGCGCCGAAATTTTTCATGGCTTTTACGCAGTCGATCCATTTGACGGGGTGATCTGCTTGAGAAACTAAATTCGATTTAATTTTTTCCGCCTCAGTTTCAAGTTCGCCCGTGAAATTTGCCGCGATGGGGAAATTTGCGTTTTTAATTTCGACTTTATCAAGTTCTGCAGAAAGTTTTTCAGCCGCAGGTTTCATCAAAGTTGAATGGAAAGGCGCACTGACTGGAAGGACAACGGCCTTTTTTGCACCTGCCGCCTTCAAAATTTCCACAGCCGCGTCAACGCCTTTGACAGTTCCCGCGATAACAGTTTGTCCCGGGCAGTTGAAATTTACCGCCTGAACTTCGCCGACTTCGGAAGATTTTTTGCATGCGTCGATAATAGTTTCGTCATCAAGCCCGATAATCGCCGCCATTGAACCTTCACCGACGGGGACGGCCTCCTGCATAAATTGCCCGCGCTTGTGAACGAGTTTGACCGCGTCCGCAAATTTCAACGAGCCTGCCGCGACAAGTGCGGAATATTCGCCGAGACTGTGACCGCCCGCAATATTCGGCGCGATTCCTTCAGCCTTCAAAAGTTCCGCCGCAATCACGCTGACAATTAAAATCGCGGGTTGAGTGTTCGCAGTTAATTTTAAATCGTCCTCCGAGCCTTCAAAACAAATTTTTTTAATCGAATAGCCGAGAGCCTCATCCGCCTCGTCAAAAAATTTTTTCGCAGTATCGGATTTTTCGTAAAAATCTTTTCCCATTCCGACAAACTGCGCACCCTGTCCCGGAAATACAAAAGCCAAATTACTCATAACAATCTCCTTTCAACATAAAAAAATGGAAAGGTTTTTGAAAACTTTTCACCTTTCCACCTTTCTGCTTTTCACCTTATTAAATATAATTGCTTTGAAGATTTTCGACGGCCTTCGGTAAACCGTTTACAATATCGTCAATAATTTCTTGCACGGATTTAATATCGTCGAGCATTCCCGAAATTTGCCCGATCATAACCGAACCGTTTTCAACGTCGCCTTTGTGCGTGGCAAGGTGCAGTTTGCCCGTGCCGAGCTGTTCAAGTTCTTCGTTCGACGCGCCCGCCGCTTCCATTTCAAAAAATTGTTTGGTGAGTTTGTTGGCAATGACGCGGACGGGATGCCCCAAAGTTCTGCCGGTGACGACTGTCGAGCGATCTTTTGCCTTCAAGACGATTTCTTTATAATTCGGGTGAGCGATACACTCTTTGCTGACGACGAAACGCGAACCCATTTGAATACCGTGAGCACCGAGAGCAAAAGCCGCCGCCATTCCGCGCGAATCTGCAAAACCGCCCGCCGCAATTACAGGCACGTCAACAGCGTCAACGACTTGCGGAACCAAAGGCATTGTGGAAATTTCGCCGATATGTCCGCCCGATTCACTGCCCTCCGCAATAACCGCATCGACTCCGCCTTTGACAAGTCTTTTTGCAAGCGCGACACTTGCAACGACGGGAATAACTTTTGTGCCGTTCTCTTTCAACGCGGGAACATATTCGCCGGGATTGCCCGCGCCGGTTGCAACGATAGGAACTTTTTCATCAAGCATAAGTTGCATAACCTCTTTGACGAAAGGCGACATTAACATAATATTAACGCCAAAAGGTTTGTCCGTACGTTCCTTGCACTTTTGAATTTCTTTTTTCAAAATATCCGGCGGCATGTGACCCGCGCCGATAATTCCAAGCCCGCCCGCATTTGAAACGGCAGAAGCAAGCTCGGCAGTTCCTATCCAAGCCATTCCGCCTTGAAAAATCGGATATTTAATGCCAAGCATTTTACAGATAACATTATTTTCAAACATTCAAATCTTTCCCCCTCGCGCCTATATTATTCTGTTTTCGATTTATTCGCAAGTTTTTTTTTTTAACTGATTCCGATTTTTATATGTTCGAGAACATTTCCTTTAACGTAATTTGCCGCCACACCGATTGCATTGCAAATTGATTTTGCGTCCGAACTTCCATGACCAATCACGCAACAGCCTTCAACGCCCAGAAGCGGTGCGCCGCCGTACTCGGAAACGTCAAGCCGTTTGGCAAGAGAAGTTAAAGCAGGTGTCAAAAGCAACGCCCCGACTTTAGCGGCAATTCCGCCGTCTTCGATCGCTTCCTTGATTAGTTTCAAAATCGTCAGCGCAAGCCCTTCGCCGAATTTTAAAACCACGTTGCCGACAAATCCGTCACAAACCACAACGTCAAAATGACCTTCGGGAATATCGCGACCTTCGGCATTTCCGCAAAAATTTATCGTCTTCACGTCCTGAAAAAGTTTATAAGCCTCTTTAACAAGCTCGTTGCCCTTAGTGTCTTCCTCGCCGATGTTCAAAAGTCCGACCTTCGGATTTTTTATCCCGAAAACATGCTCGGCGTAAAGTGCGCCCATAATCCCGCTCTGCAGCAAATGTTCGGGCTTGCTGTCAACATTCGCGCCACTGTCCAACATCAGAGTAACGCCCTTGGGAGAAGGTATCGGCGTGGCAATGGCTGGGCGATTGACTCCATGAATTCTTTTTAAAATGAGTTGCGCGGCGGAGACGGCGGCACCGGTTGAGCCTGCGGAAAAAACCGCGTCAGCCTCGCCGTCTTTTACCATGTGCGTGGCAACGACGATTGAGGAATCTTTTTTGTTTTTGACCGCTTCGGCCGGATGTTCGCCCATTTCGATAACTTCGCTCGCGTGTTTTATCGTCAAAGGAAATTTTTTTATATCCGGCTCGTCTTTCAAAAACTCTTGAATTTTATTTTCATCGCCGACAAGAATAATTTCATGGGGATATTTTTTGACGGCTTGAATTGCTCCTTTGACAATTTCTTTCGGAGCGTTATCGCCGCCCATCGCATCGACTGCAATTTTCAATTTCAATTCTCCAATACAAAAAAAATGAGCAGGTTAAATGTCCTGCCCAACTGACCGTTTTATTCAGTCTCTATAACCTCTTTGCCGTCATAGTAACCGCATTCCAGGCACACATGGTGCGGGAGCTTGGGTTCGTGGCATCTCGGACACTCTGTAAAGTTCGGAGCTTCCAACTTCCAATTTGCACGCCGCCTGTCGCGTCTGCATTTACTCATTTTTCTTTTCGGTGCTGCCAAATTTCACACCTCCTCAAAATTATTTTTCAGATGTCGAAATTTTTCAGCTGACATCTAAGTTTTGCAAAATTGCAAGTCGCGGATCGGGAATAAATCTGTCGCAACCGCAATTGCCTTCATTCAAATTTTTTCCGCAATTCGGACAAAGTCCCTTGCAGTCAATCTTACAAAGATTTTGTATCGGCTGGGACGCAATTAATATATCTCGCACAATTTCGGTAATATCGACGCAATTATCGACAACCTCCGCGCGGTCGAGTTCTTCGTCAAATTCATGAACTTGATTTTCTTTCGCCTCGCCCAAACACCTGTCGCAAGTAAATTCTTTCTGACAAAATATTTTTCCGCGAATTTTTAAATTTTTCTCACCGTTCATGACTTCGCCGACAATTTTTATTTCGCCCGAAAATTTTCCGTTATCCAAAAAATCTTCTTCGCAAAATCCCTCTGCCGACAATTTGAACTCGAAAGGCACAATCACGCCCGCGCCAATTTGAATTTTGAGCATTTTACAACACCACTGTCATTATTGTCAAGAAATCAAAAATTTTTCACAAAGCAAAAAATCGACTCATTTAAAGCGAAATTTTATTTAATGACGTGCAGATTGTCAACATTTTCAGTTTGAAGAAAATTTTTTTACCCCGCAGGTAAGGACACACAAAAATTTTTGTGATATAATGTAAAAAATTTTCTAAGAAGGTGTTTTTATGGCGAAAAGAACTTTTGCGCTTGAAATGAACGGAATCGAAATTAAGACGCTCGAAGATTTGCGCGAAAATTTTGATCTTGAAAAAGCTGTCGAATATTTTAAGTCCGGCGAACTTCTCGAATGGCTCGAAGACAGATTTTATGACGATGAGGCGGAGAAAATTGAAAGTATTCCCGCCGATGATAAAAATTTGTCACAAAAAATTTGTGCGGCTCTCAACGTCGAATGTGACGAAGATTTGGAATTTACTCAACGCGTCCGCGAAAAGAAAAAAATTCTTGCGGAAAAAACCGACGACGAAAATATTATCGACAACGCAATGACGACCGCTCTCAACCAGGACGATTTGGCGAATTTGTTGCATATGGACTACTCGACGATTTATCTTTGCGGCGAAAATTTTACCGTGCCGATTCGCGTTGAAAATAAAAAATATATCGGCGTGCTTTCGACCCCGAAAATTAAAATTCGCGCCAATTCCGATGAAGAACTTGCCGCGAAAAATATTTCTTTTGAGAATTGCAGACTGCCATTCATGAAAGCCACTCTGAATGAAGAATTGAAAGCTCTTGCAGAAAAAATTTTTGAAAATAAAGGTAGATTTCCTATTGTCGATAATGTCGGAACCGTTAATTATTATGATTCGTTAAGCCGTGTCGATAAATCAATAGTGTTAAGAACAATAACTAAAAATAAATATGATGAGCAAAAGATTATTTATATGATGCTGACGGAAGATTTAACTTCGGGTTTCGCACTTACTGAAGATTCAATTTGTTTTTGCGATGGAAAAGATAATAAAATTTTTGAATATAAAAGTATTTCAGATATTGAAACTTCAAAAAATACCGTTAGTATAAAATCAGCACTGCAAAATCCTTATTTGAAAGGAATTTTGGATTATTCTTCTTCAAAATTAAGCAGTAAATTTTTAAAACCTGATATTTGTAGAAAAATAAAGGACTTTCTTAATGTCGTGAAAAATTTTTAATCGGCGCAGTTAAGAAAAATAAAAATCCCGGTGGAAAAAATTCGTCGGGATTTTTTTGTTTTTTGTGATAAAATGTTTTCGAGGTGACAAAAAATGTTGACGCTTGAAGAAATTCGCGAAAAAGTCATTCCGATTGCAAAAAAATATAAAGTTGAAAAAATTTCATTATTCGGAAGTTATGCGCGCGGTGAAGCAAATAAAAAAAGCGATTTGGATTTTTTGGTTTTTGGCGGAAAAAATTTTAAACCGACACTGATTTTTTCACTTGCGGAAGATTTACGGGAAATTTTTAACAAAGAGGTCGATGTTTTTGAGATAAGCGAACTTAATCAGGACAGCGACTTTTTCAAAAAAATTATGCAAGAGAAGGTTTTGGTAGCGTGAAATATTCCGACGAACAGCGAATAGAAAAAATTTTGAATTATGCATTGCGTTTGCAGAAATATATTTCCGAGAAAAATATCACGAAAGAACAACTTTTGAATGAAATTGAATTGCAGTGGCTCGTGACAACGCCGCTTTATAATATCGGCGAGCACGTTTATAATTTGTCGAAAGAATATAAATCCGCGCGGGAAAATATTCAGTGGAATATGATTTCAGGTTTGCGGCACAGATTGGTTCACGATTATGACGGGACAAATTGGAATATTATTGTTGACGTGATTTTTGAAGAGTTGCCGATTTTTATAAAACAGATTCAAGAAAATTTATGAAAAAAATAATTCAGCCTACAGGAAAATAAAAAGTATCGCTCCGAGAAAAAGTACGATGCTGAAACTTCTCATGGCATTTTGTACTGCGCGGTTGTGTTTCCCGAAAAATGCGCCGATCGGCGGGCGAATTAAATGGATCATCAAGGACAACGCCAAAAAAAACAGCGGCTTGTCAAAATTTACGAAGGCATAAATTAACATCAACGTCGAAAGTGCCACGCCCGACATTTCTGCGCGGGTTAATTTTCGATAAAGTTCGGGGTCAAAGTCCAAATCGTCGTCAGATTTTTTTTCGTCTTCGATTACGTCCGATTTTAAATTTTTACTGCGGAAAATCGGGCGTTCAGTCTCTTTCTCGTCAACAATTTTTGAATGAAAAATTTTTTTGACCTCAGGAGTTTTTTCTTCGTAAAAATCATTTTCAGCCTCGACAAAAATTCTTTTCTCGAGTTCGGTATCTGCTTTGACTTCTTGAGAAATTTTTGTTTCGGGCGGGGAAGATTTTTTTTCTTGAGAAATTTTTTCTTCTTCGACGATTTTTTTTTGTTTGGCAGGCACAAAATTCGGATAAATTTTTTCTCCGGAAAATTCGGGTTCGGAGATTATTTCAGCTTTTTCCTCCGCCGTAAAAATTTCTTCCTCCTGCGTGGGAGGTCGTTTGGCTTTATCAAAAGTTTTTCGCAACAAAATTTCTTCGTTCAATGCGTCGGTAAAGTCATCGCGAATATTTTTTTCGTTTCGTCTCATTTGAGTTATCAATCCTTAAAAAATTTTTTTCATTTTACACCAATTTTTCATTTTGTAACAGGAAATATTTTTTTTTCGACGAAAAACAATTTTCAGAAAAGTTCTACACTGTTTTGAGAAAAGGAGATGTTCAAATGGCAGATTTCACTAACACGCCCGAAGCCAAAGCTGTTCAAGCGTCAAAATGGTATCCCGTCTATCACGTCGCCCCGCCCGTCGGTTGGCTCAACGACCCGAACGGTTTCAGCTATTACAAAGGCGAGTATCACATTTTTTATCAGCACCATCCGTACTCCGTGAACTGGGGACCGATGCACTGGGGACATTCGACGAGTAAAGATCTTTTCCACTGGACTCATCAGCCGATTGCAATCGCGCCCGGCGCATTTACCGAAGGCAAAGAGTGGTATGACTGGGACGGCTGTTTCAGCGGTTGCGGCTATGAGTTCGAAGGAAAACTTTGGCTGATGTACACCTCGCAACGCTTCAACGGACCGAGCGGAACGAATCCTTCAGACAATCCCTCCGGCTACAATCCTTCCGGCAGTTCCGGCGGCGGCAATGTTACCGAGCGTCAGTGTTTTGCTTATTCCGAAGACGGCATTCACTTCACGAAGTACGAAAAAAATCCCGTCATCGATATCCCGAACGATCACCCGATTATTGCAAATATCGACTTCAGAGATCCGAAAATTTGGGAACACGACGGAAAATTTTATTGCGCAATCGGCAACAGAATCCGCGATCGTTCCCGCACGCAAATTGTTCTGTTTGAGTCTGAAAATTTCTTTGACTGGAAATTTAAATCCGTTGCCGCAATTTCCAAACCCGATTACTCCGAAGGCACGATGTGGGAATGTCCGGGCTTTGCGCATTTCGGCGACAAATACGTTATGATAATTTCTCCGCAACACGTCCCGCCGCAAGGTTTCCTCTTCCACAACATTCATCAAGCGGGCTACATGGTCGGCACGCTCGATTATGACACGGGAATTTTTGATCACGGCGAATTTTTCACCTTCGATTACGGTTTCGACTTTTACGCAACGACGATGATGAAAAATCCTGAAGGGCGTTATTTCATTATCGCGTGGATGGCGGCTTGGCAAAGTCCTTTCCCCGAGCAAGAAGACGGCTGGGCAACGATTTTGACAATTCCGCGTGAACTCCAAATGCGTGAAGACGGCAAAGTTGTAACCGTGCCGCCGAAAGAACTCGAAGCCATGCGCGACGAAGGCGTTCACTATAAAAATCTTTCGCTCAAAGAGGCAACGAAACTTGACGGCGTTAAAGGCAAAGTCGGCGAACTTCTCGTTGAAATCGACACGAAAAAATCTAAAAAATTCGCGCTCGAACTTTTCACGGACGGCGAAGAAAAAACCGTTTTGAGTTACGACGAAGATACAAGAGTTATGACGCTCGACAGAGATAAAACCGGTGCGGGCGGAAAAGGTATCCGCCAGGCTGAACTTACTCCCTTCGACAAACTCGAACTCAGAATTTATCTCGACAAGTCTTCTATTGAAATTTTCGTAAACGGCGGCGAATTTGTTTTCTCCACTCGCGTTTATCCGAAAGCAGAATCCGATAATATTGTTTTCGTCCCGCAAGCCGAAACTTTGGAAATTTCTTCAGTCGATTTCTACAAACTCGGATAAAATAAAATTTTTTGCGAAAATAAAAAAATTCCCTGACAAAAATTTTCTGTCGGGGAATTTTTTTTGCATTAAAATCAAATTCACTTCCTGAAAAGATTTTTTAATAAATCGGGGACGGTATTTGATAAACTCGCGCCTTTAGAACGATTGTCGTGCCTACACATCGGCTGCAAATTCCAAAGCGCATCGGGACCTCCGAATTTTTGCGGAATGATATGATCCACGTCAATATCTTTCGCCCTGAAACTTTTTCCGCAGTCGGCGCACTTATGCCAGCCGCCTTTCGGCTTGTGATTATCCAAAAAATCTTTCCGATAACCCATAAAATCATCTCCTTAAAAAAATTTTTCACTTGAACAACCATAATAATATCAATCCGATTCCGACAAACGGAGCTGTCGGCGGAAAACAGATTCCGATTGCCATCGCGATTGCCACAATCGCGACCAAACCGGGATTTCTTACGACAGCAACAATTATTGCGATTACTCCTATCGCCGCCCAAACATAAGCCATCTAATCACACCCCCGAAAGAATTTTCTCTTAAATTTTAGCAGAAAAATTTTTAAAAGTCCTTACCTGCGGGGTAAATAAAAAAAACTCCCTGACAAAAATTTTCTGTCGGGGAATTTTTTTTGCCGAAAAATTTTTCAGCCTTTTTTGTAACGTTTGTTGAATTTTTCGATACGTCCGCCGGCTTTAACGTCGCGCTGACGACCGGTGAAAAACGGATGACATTTTGAGCAAACATCGACGCGAAGTTCTTTTTTCGTCGAGCCGGTTTTGAAAGTATTTCCGCAACCGCAGGTAACCGTCGCTTCAAAATATTTCGGATGAATTTTTTCTTTCAATTTTAACACCTCGCTTAATTTTTACGTCAAAAAAGTTGACGCGTAAATAAAACAAGGTGTATTATACACTCTGCAAATTTTCATTGCAAGATTTTTATTTAAATGAGGGATAAAAATTATGATACCGAACACGATAAGATGTACAATTTGCGGGCGGCGCGTGAAAGTTCAAAGTCAACTTGATATGCCGATAATGGATCCGAACACGGGCTTTGCGGTCTGTAAAAATTGCATAAAAGAAATAAATCATATCATCGAAGAAGACGAAAAAGCTGCATCACAGAAGGACACGAAAAATTTCAACGACAATCTCGGCGCACTTCTGGAAAAAAATAAGCCGCACGTCATAAAAAAATATCTGGACGAATTTATTATCATGCAGGAGCGGGCGAAAAAAATTTTATCCGTCGCGGCGTACAATCACTACAAGCGAATGAAATACGAGATGGATCACGTTGACGGCGATGAAGAGTTGGACAAATCCAACGTGATAATTATCGGACCGACCGGTTGCGGAAAAACTGCGATGATAAGTCACCTGTCGAAACTTTTGGACATTCCCTTTGCCGTCACGGATTCTTCAAGTTTGACGGAGGCGGGTTTTGTCGGTTCCGATGTTGAAATTGCCGTGAGAAATCTTTACTACGCGGCGGGGCAAAGCGTCGAGAAAGCCGAACACGGAATTATTTATCTTGACGAGTTCGACAAAATTGCGCGGAAATCCGGCGAAAATAATTCTATCACCGCAGACCCGGGTCACGAAGGTGTTCAGCAGGGACTTTTAAAAATGCTTGAAGGCAACGTCGTCGAGTTCACCGCACGCGGTCAAAGAAAACATCCCGAAGCCCCGACAATTAAAGTTGACACGAAAAATATTTTATTCATCGTCGGCGGAGCGTTTGTCGGTATCGAAAAAATTGTTGCTCAGCGCGTGAAAAGCGGCGATTCAAACATCGGTTTCGGCGCGGACGTTCCTTCAAAAGAAGACGAGGAGAAAAAATTTAACGAGCTTGTTCATCAAGTGCGCCCCGAAGACCTTATGAAATACGGAATCATTCCCGAAATTATCGGGCGTTTGCCTGTTATCTGTACGCTGGAAAAACTTGACGAAAACGCACTTTTGAGAATTTTAACCGAGCCGAAAAATGCGCCGGTCAAGCAGTACGAAAAACTTTTGGCAATGGACAACGTCGAACTTGAATTTGAGGAGGCGGCACTTCTTGCCGTTGCGAAAAAAGCCATCGAAAGAAAAACCGGTGCGCGTTCACTCAAGGGAATCATCGAAGACGTTATGCTTGATGTGATGTTTGAGCTTCCGAAATCCGATGAGCCGAGAAAAGTTATCGTAACCGAAGAATGTATAAACGAAGGCGCGGCTCCGAAAGTCATTTCCTTGAGCGAAGACGAAAAAATTTCTGTTGAAAAAATTGCTTAAAAAAAAATTTTTTAATCGTCGCAGAAAAATTTGCGGCGATTTTTTTTGCCAAAAATTTGTTAAAAAGCCTTTGACTGCGTTATAATGACGAATCAAAAATTTTATGAGGTGATAAAATGAAAATTTTCAAAATCGGTGACATCGAAGTCGGCGGCGGACATTTAATTTTAATGGCGGGGCCTTGCGTCCTTGAAGGCTTGGAGCGCAGTTTGGAAATCGGGCGGCGCACAAAAGAAATTGCCGACAAACTGAAAATTCCCTACATCTTCAAAGCGTCTTTCGACAAAGCCAACCGCTCTTCGATAGAAAGTTTTCGCGGTCCCGGTCTTGAGGAAGGCCTGAAAATTTTGGCGACGATTAAATCCGAACTCAAAGTTCCGATTGTTACGGACATTCACGAAACTTATCAGGCTGAACTCGTCGCGGAAGTTGCGGACGTTTTGCAAATTCCCGCCTTTCTCTGCAGGCAAACAGATTTACTTGCGGCGGCGGCGAAGACAGGAAAAGTCGTCAACGTCAAAAAAGGTCAATTTCTTTCGGCAAACGAAATGAAAAATGTTATCGGCAAACTTGAGGACAGCGGCACGGAAAAAATTATGTTGACGGAGCGCGGAACTTCTTTTGGCTACAACAATTTGGTCGTCGATATGCGCGGTCTGGCGATTATGAAAAGTTTCGGCTATCCCGTAATTTTCGACGGCACTCACAGCGTTCAACTGCCCGGCGGCGCGGGAACTTCTTCAGGCGGTCAACGCGAATTTGTGCCCTACTTGGCGAGAGCGGCGGCGGCTGTCGGAATTGACGGTTTATTTTTGGAAGTTCACGACAATCCTGCCGAAGGACTTTCCGACAGCGCAAATATGATTCCTCTGGACGGGCTGGAAATTCTTTTAAAAAATGTTTTGGCGATTCATGAAACTGCAAAAAAAATTTGCGAGGTTGAGCAATGATTAAAGAACGAGCAATCGAAACTTTAAAAATCGAGGCGACGGCGATTGAAAATTTGATTCCGCGCGTTGACGAAGAATTTATTTCCGCAGTCGAAGAAATTTTGCATTGCAAAGGTCGTGTCGTCGTCACGGGAATGGGCAAGTCGGGGCACGTCGGCAGAAAAATTGCGGCAACTTTGGCATCGACGGGAACGCCTGCTTTTTTCCTTCACCCCGCGGAGGCTTATCACGGCGACTTGGGAATGGTTACGGAAAATGATATTGTCATTGCCATTTCAAACAGTGGCGAATCTTCAGAGATTGTAAATATTTTGCCCGTCATCAGGAGGATCGGCGCAAAAATTATCGGAATGTGCGGGAGAAAAACTTCTTCGCTCGGAAAAAATTCGGATTACTTTATAAATATCGGCGTTGAGCGTGAGGCGTGTACTCTCGGACTTGCGCCGACTGCTTCGACTACCGCAACTTTGGCAATGGGCGACGCGATTGCAATGGCACTTATGGAAGAGAAAAAATTTACTTCCGCGGATTATGCGCTTTTCCACCCGGGCGGCGCACTCGGCAGAAAACTTTTGCTTACTGTCGGCGATGTTATGCATAAAGACGAAGAAAATCCGATTGTAAAAATCGGCGCGACTGCGAAAGATGCGCTCTTTGAAATGACGGCGAAAGGTCTGGGAGCGGTTTCTGTTTCTGACGAAAATAATAAATTCGTCGGAATCGTCACGGACGGAATCATTCGCCGCGCACTTGAAAAGGACAAAAATTTTATCGACGAGCCTGTTGAACATATTATGTTTAAAGACGCGCTGATTATCGAGCCGAATAAATTGGCGGCGGCGGCTCTTTCGGTAATGGAAAAACATAAGCCGCGCCCCGTAACGGTTTTGCCCGTCGTCGATAAAGAAAAAAATATCGTCGGAATGATTCACTTAACAGATTTACTTCGTCAAGGTGTTGTCTGATGAATTATGCGGAGGCTTTAAAATATCTTGACGAAAGAATTATTTTCGGCATAAAAAAAGGTCTTGAGCGAATTACTCTGCTTACCGAAAGACTCGGCAACCCGCAAAATTATTTTGAATCAATTCACGTGACCGGGACGAACGGCAAAGGCTCGGTCTGCGCGATGCTTTCCGAAATTCTTCAGGCGGACGGAAAAAAAGTCGGGCTGTTCACTTCCCCGCACCTTGAAAGTTATTGCGAAAGATTCAAAATAAACGGCGAAAATATTTCTGAAAGCGAATTTGCGGAAATTGTCGGGCTGATAAAATTTTTAGATATTCCCGCCACGCACTTTGAAGTTTTGACGGCAGTTGCATTTGCTTACTTCGCGAAAGAAAATGTTGACGTTGCTGTTATCGAAGTCGGTTTGGGCGGGACTTGGGATTCGACGAATATCATCACGCCGAAAATTTCCGTGATAACAAATGTTGCCCTCGACCACGAAAATATTCTCGGCGATTTAGAAAGTATCGCGCGAAATAAAGCCGGCATCATCA
The DNA here is from genome assembly GCA_905236725.1 of uncultured Selenomonadaceae bacterium. GTDB lineage: Bacteria > Bacillota > Negativicutes > Selenomonadales > Selenomonadaceae > Quinella. Next base: position 19,963 of record CAJOCT010000037.1, read on the forward strand.
AAAAAAATATTCCCGTCGTCACTGCGGCAACGGGGGAGTCGTTGAAAATTATTCGTGAAGTTGCGGAAAAAAATAATTCGCCGCTGTATGAAGTCAATCAACCCGCCGAAGTCGAAATAAATTTGCGCGGTGAATATCAGAAAATTAACGCGGCAGTTGCAATTCAGGCGGCGAAAGTTTTGGGAATTGCGAACGAAAAAATTTTTGCGGGCTTGAAAAAAGTTTCTTGGGCGGGACGTTTTGAATTTATCGACGACGTTATTATCGACGGCGCACATAATCCGCACGGTGCAAAAGCTCTTCGCGAAAGTCTGGACAAAAATTTTCCCGACGGTCGAAGAATTTTTATTTTCGGTGCGCTGGCGGATAAAAATATTGACGAGATGATAAAAATTTTATTTCGCCCGAAAGATTTTGTTATCGCGACTTCACCGATTTCCGAACGCGCGGA
>CAJOCT010000037.1:20422-25580 GCA_905236725.1 uncultured Selenomonadaceae bacterium
GTCGAATGTGTCGGAGAAAAAAATATTTTCGACGCGGTGAAAAAGTTAAAAAGTTTCGACGGCGTGAAAATTGCGGCGGGGTCTTTGTACTTAATCGGCGAAGTCAGGAAAATTTTGAAAGAAAATTTTTTGGGGTGAAATATTCTCGGTCGTTTTATGGACGTAAATTTTGAGCTCGGAGATTTAAAATTTGTTTGGGACAGCGAAAAAGCTGAAAAAAATTGGCGAAAGCATAAGGTTGTATTTGAACTGGCGGCGCGTGTATTTCTTGACGATTGCCGATTTGATGACTATGATGAATTTCACAGTTATGACGAAGAGAGAATTAAAACCGTAGGACGTGCGGGAAAAATTTTGGCAGTCGTTTACACCGAACGCGGTGACAGGAACAGAATTATTTCTGCGCGACCTGCGACCAAAAGAGAGGAGGCGCAATATTATGAGCAGTTTGATTGCTGAAAATGAAAAATTTCCGTACAGTGAAAAAGAACTTGCGTGTTTGGCTGAACTTGAAAAAATCACAGATGCAGATATTGATTTTAGCGACATTCCCGAAATTACGGAAGAAGAATGGCGAGCGAATTTTAAGCCAGCGCGACTTCGCAAAAAAAATTTAAAAGTTGCGGGCTAGAAAAATTATCTTCGGCAAAAAATTTTGTCGGAGATTTTTTTTTTTTGCTCACAAAAATTTTTTTTGTTGACATTGATAAAAATTTTTCATAGAATTTTTGACGGCTTGGAGAAGTAAATTTTTTTCTGAACGTCAGGGGGGATTTTATGGAAAATTTTACTCTCCCGCCTGTAGAAGTTTTGGTGGGATTTGTCGTAATTTTTATAGTGGGAATAATTTTGGGCGCGGCGATTTGTCTGCCGATTGTTCATAAAAATTCAGATATACCGCTCGAAAAACTCACGGGAGATTTAATTTGGCGGTATACTCCCGATTGGCTCTTGTCCATTCTCGGTTGCATAGTGACGTTGATTGTTTGTTTTCTTCTGATCAGCGGAATTTGGCGAATGTAGAAAATTTCTTGCATTGAAAAAAGCTGTCTGTTATAATTGGCGGCGTTATAAAGTCATTTAAAGGAGAGTTTCACAATGATAAAATTGGAGAAAAAACAGGTTAAAATTATCAGCGTGCTTATCGCGTTGGTTTTTATCGGCTCGGTGGTTGCGCTTGCACTGACTCAAAGCGGCGGAATTGCGTCGGCGGCGAGTTCAAGTTCAGTCGGAGTTGTTGACCGCGACGAAATTATGACGCAACATCCGCAGAGCGCGAGCTTTGATGAGCAGATGCGTACGGCGATTTCTGAAGTGCAAAAAGATTTTGAGGAAAAATCTGCGGGAATGAATGATCAGGAGAAACAGGATTATTACAGACAGTGCCAGCAGAGACTTCAGCAAAAACAGGCTGAACTCCTCGACCCGATTGTAAAATCTGTTGACGAGGCAATCAAGCAAACGGCGGAAGCAAAAGGTTTGAGCGTCGTTATCGAAAAAGCCGTAGTGGTTTACGGCGGACAGGACATCACTCAAGACGTTATCAAAAAGCTCGGCAAATAATTTATTTTTTGGCAGGCGGTTGTCGGTTATTGGAAATTTGCCAAACCGGCAACTGATTTTTTTATGCGAAGGGGGCGGGCAATGCAAAAAAAATACAAAATTCCTGCGGCGATTTTGGCGGCAAGTTTGATCGGCGGCGGATTGTACATAAAAAATTTTCATTCGCCCGAATCGGTCAAAGTCGAAGAAAAAAAAATCGAACAGCCGAAGCCGATTCAAGGTTTCGGCATAATCGACCTTGAGCAAATAAAAGCAAAACTCCCCGAAGGAGAAATTCTAGACGAACTCATCGCGCGGGAAAAAAGATTGCAACTCGAACTCGATTCGCTGATGATGCCTTACCAAAAACCGAAAGTCGACGAGTTGCCGGAAATCGACGAAAGACCTTTTGAAGATTCTGCGCGGGAAAAAAATGCGCAAAATTTTATTTCGCAGATGGCGCAACTCAAAGCCGAACGGCAACGGCTCACCGAAAAATATCGCGAAGAATCCCGAGACGAATATAACCGTCGGCGCGAGGAAGTTCACGAAGTTTATTTGAATCGGGCGTTGAACATAAAATTAAAAATTCAAAACGCGGACAATTTGAGTTTGACCGAAGCTGAAGTAAGAATGTTGGAAAATGAACTTGACGCGCTTGTTGCCGAACGAAATCAAAAGCAGGGCGAAATGTTGGCGCAGTGGACGGCGGAAATAAATGAACGCGTCGAAAACGAAATTGCGCCGCAGGAAGCGCGAATTAAAGCCGAAGCGCGGGAAAATTTAGATAAACTTCAGTCGGAGGCCGAACAAAAAATTTTGGCAACGAATGAGCGAAATAAAAATTTAATGGATGCGGCCGTCAAAGAAATTGAGGCGCGGCAAAAACGTCGACAAGAAATTTTGGCGGAACTCACGGAGGTCACGAAAGAACGCACGGCACTTGAAAATAAAATTCTCGACGCGTTAACCGAACAGGTCGGCAAACTCGGCGCACTTTACGGGCTTGAGGCAGTTTTCATCAAACGCAATTCTCAACCGCACGAAAAAATTTTCAAATTCGTCGGTGAGATGCAATTTAAGTTGCCCGAAAAAAAATCTTTGGGCGCAATTATTTTTCCGGGGAAAAATTCGCCGGATTTAACTCAAGATTTGATAAAAGAACTCGAACTGAAAAATCAAATTGCTAAGGAGTGATTAAACTTGAAAAAATTTTTGGCGGCGGCGATGATTTCCGCGTCATTTTTTATAACCGGTTGCGGCGGACAAATGCAAATCGGTTGCGTTGACGGTACGCGAATTATGAACGAATCCGCGCAAATAAAATCCGTCATGGACGAAGCAAAACAGAAAATTGAGGAAGTCGAAAAGCAGGCTCAGGACGAATTGGCGAAAAATCCGAACTGGACGGACGAAGAAAAAATGAAGGCGCAGGGCGACATTCAGCGCAAAGTTATCGGAATAAATCAGGCTTACGCGACGCAACTCAAACATAAATTCGACGAGGCACTTGCGGAAATTGCCAAGACAAAAAATCTTGACGTGGTCGTTGACAGCTCAAAAGACAATCCGATAATTTTGAAAGGCGGAGTTGACGTAACGGACGAAGTTCTTCAAAAACTCAAATAAGCGGTGGTGAAAATGGAAAAAACTTTACAGGAAATCGCTGAAATTATCGGCGGCGAAGTCAAAGGCGACGGCTCGATAAAAATTTTCGGTCTCGGCAGTATCGACACTGCGACGGAGGGAATTTTGACTTTTGCCGATGAACTTCACGCGGAGGCGGCGAAAAATTCAAACGCGTCGGCGGTTATTATGCCCGCAAATTTTTCCGGCGAACTTCCGAAAAATACAATTTTGGTTCAAGATTCTCGCGCGGCTTTCGCAAAACTTCTCGAAATTTTTACGCCTAAAATAAAAATTCCTGTCGGCATCAGCGAAAAAGCTCATATCGGGCAAAACGTTAAAATTTCAGAAAATGTTTCGATTATGCCTTTCGCCGTCGTCGATGATAACGCGGAAATTAAAAGCGGCGCGGTGATTTATCCCAACAGTTACATCGGTCAATATGCCGTAATCGGCGAAAATTCCGTAATTTATTCAAATGTGACGGTGCGCGAACATTGCAAGGTCGGGAAAAATTGCGTGATTCATGCGTCTGCGGTTATCGGCTCGGACGGTTTCGGTTTTACGACCGCAAACGGCGTTCATACGAAAGTCCCGCAAATCGGCAATGTTATTGTTGAAGATGACGTGGAAATCGGCGCGAACGTCGGAATTGACAGGGCGGCGATGGGCTCGACGATTATCGGGCGCGGAACAAAAATTGATAATCTCGTTCACATCGGTCACAACTGCAAAATCGGCAAAAACTGCCTGATTGTCGCGCAAACGGGAATTTCCGGCTCGACGACTGTCGGCGATAACGTAACTTTCGGCGGGCAAGTCGGCACTGTCGGTCACATAAAAATCGGCGGAAATTCGATTTATGCCGCGCGATCGGGAATTTCTCACGATATGCCGGAAAATTTCTTCGGCGCGGGTTTTCCTCTTCAACCTCACAACGATTGGCTGAAATTTCAAGCCGCTTTAAAAAAAGTTCCGGATTTAATAAAAAAAGTTGCGAAGTTGGAACGCGAACTTTTAAACGAAAAAAAATAAAAAAATCCTCCAAGCGCGGAGGATTTTTTTTTCAATAAATTTTAACATTTTCTTCGCCGAGTAAATTTTTCAACTGCTCACAAATTTTTTTATCGTAAGAAATTTTTTTGTCGTTGCCGAGTTTTTGCCATTTGCCGCGCTTTTTCAGATAAACTTCGCAGTCGCCGCGATTTTTTGAAAAAATTTTTTTCAGTTCGTCATAAGTTGAAGAATTTTCAAGTTCATCGGGAACTGTCAAATAAAAATCGGGCAGATAATTTTGCGCGGAAATAATTTTATCAGCCAAAATTTGCTTTTCGTCGCCCAACTCAACTTTTCCGCCAATGATAACAATTTCGTCGGGAACAATCAAATTCATATAACGATTAAAAACTGCGGGAAAAATTGTAATTTTTAAACTGCCTGAAAAATCTTCAAGCGTTGCGAAGGCCATCATATCGCCTTTTTTCGTCGTCAGCCTGCGCGATTCCGTGATAATTCCGCCGACTTTTACGCGCTTTCCGCTCAAAATTTTTCCTTCCGAAATATCTTTTAACTTCGTGAGATTGAAAATTTTTTCCGAAAATTCGTCGAGCGGGTGACCTGAAATATAAAAACCCAAAATATTTTTTTCCCACGCCAAAATTTCTTTCTTCGGACGTTCGGGAATGTCGGGAATTTTATAACCGCTGTCCTGAATTTCCTCATCGCCGAAAAGTCCGATCTGTCCGCGTGCGTCGTCAAGTTGTTTACTTCGACCCGCCGCCAACGCCGATTCCAAACTTTCAAGCAAAGCAGTGCGCCTTTTGTCGATACTGTCAAACGCTCCGCACTTTATCAAATTTTCCAGCGCACGTCTTGTAAAATCTTTCAGTTCGATTCGACTGCAAAAATTTTCAAGAGAAGTAAAATTTCCTCCGCGCTCGCGAACTTCAACAACTTTTTTTATGACACTTTCGCCGAGATTTTTTATCGC
>CAJOCT010000038.1 GCA_905236725.1 uncultured Selenomonadaceae bacterium
TCGGCAATTTTTAAAGTATTGTCGCAAGCGTCCGGAAAATCTGAAAAAATTTCGCGCATTTCCTCCGCAGATTTCAAAAAATAATCGTCGGAAGAAAATCGCAATCTTTTTTTGTCGTTGAAAGTTTTATTTGTTTGAATGCAAAGCAAAATATCGTGAACTTCGCTGTCGTCGCGGTTTACGTAATGAACGTCATTCGTCGCAACGAGAGGAATATTTAATTTTTGAGAAATTTTTTTCAGCGCGTCACGAACAATTTTTTCATCGCTCAAGCCGTGATTTTGAATTTCCAGAAAAAAATTTTTTTCGCCGAAAATTTCCAAATACTCTTCAGAAATTTCAACCGCGCGAGAAAAATTATCTTGTAAAATCGCGTGAGGAATTTCTCCTGAAGTGCAAGCACTCAACGCAATCAAGCCTTCGTGATATTTTCGCAAAATTTCTTTGTCAATTCGCGGCTTGTAGTAAAATCCTTCGGTCGCGGCGTGCGAAACGAGTTTGACGAGATTTTTATAACCCAAATTATTTTCCGCAAGCAAAATTAAATGAAAATATTTTATTCCGTTCACCGAATCGCGAAAAAATCTTGAAGTCGGCGCGAGATAAACTTCGCAACCGATAATCGGCTTAATTCCGCGCTGAATCGCTTTTTTATAAAAATCGATAATGCCGTACATTGTGCCGTGATCCGTTATCGCAATCGAATTCATTCCAAAATTTTTCGCGCGATCCAAAAGTTCGGAAATTCTCGCCGATCCGTCCAACAAACTGAATTCGGTGTGAGTGTGAAGATGTACAAAATTTTTTTCGTTCATAATTTTTCTCTTCGATAAAAAATAAAATTTTGCAGATTTTAACATAAAAAAACTTTTTTGCAAAAAAAAACAGCCCGAAGGCTTTAAAAAATTTTTTTTATCTCATCAGAAAATTTTTCGCGGCTTTAATTCCGTCAATCGCACTGCTCATAATTCCGCCCGAATATCCCGCGCCTTCTCCAATCGGAAAAATTCCCGCGTGACTTATCGATTCAAAATTTTCTTTGTCGCGAATAATTCTGCAGGGCGAACTTGTTCGAGTTTCAACGCCGGTTAAAATTACATCGTCCGCCGCAAAATTTTTTATTTTTTCGTTCCAAAAAATTAAAGCGTCTTTCAAAGTTGCGGAAACTTCGGCGGGCAAACATTCATTTAAATTTGAAATTTTCCAGCCAATCGGATAAGTCGGAGTCGTCAAAAAATTTTTCGATTCGGCACGATTTTTTAAAAAATCTCCGACTGTTTGCACGGGAGCAGAAAAATTTTTTCCGCCGAGTTCAAAAGCAATTTTTTCAAAATTTCTCTGAAATCTAACTCCGCTTAAAACATCTTCGCCGAAATTTTTAAAATCTTTTTCGCCAACCGTCACTAAAATTGCACTGTTCGCAATTCCCGAATTTCTTTTAAAATTGCTCATTCCGTTTGTCACGACTTGAAAATTTTCAGAAGTCGCCGCAACGACCTGACCGCCAGGACACATACAAAAACTGTAAGCCCCGCGATTATTTTTCAAATCTTTGTAAGTCAAAAAATAATCTGCAACGGGCAATTTTTTATTTTGAAAATCTTCTCCGTACTGAGAAAAATTTATAAATTCCTGCGGGTGTTCGATTCGCAAACCGATTGCAAAATTTTTTTTCTCCATCGCAATATTTTTTTCGTGCAACATTTCGTAAGTATCTCGCGCAGAATGTCCGATTGCCAAAAAAATTGCGTCCGTCAAAAATTTTTCTTCGCCGTTGACAATCACCGCAGAAATTTTTTTATCGGAATCAAATTCAAAGTCGGTAACTTTTGCGTTGAAAAAAATTTTTCCGCCGAGTTTAATAATTTTTTTACGAAGATTTTTTACGACTTCGCGAAGTTTATCAGTCCCGATGTGCGGTTTTTGCAAAAATAAAATTTCTTCTGGCGCGCCGCAATCGACAAAAATTTTTAAAACAGAAAAAATTAAATCGTCGTTTAGTCTCGTCGTCAATTTTCCGTCTGAAAAAGTTCCCGCGCCGCCCTCGCCGAATTGAATATTTGAATTTTCGTCAAAATTTCCACCGCGAAAAAATTTTTCAACAGATTCGGTTCGTGAATCAATATCTCCGCCGCGCTCAAAAATTATCGGATTGTAACCAGCCTTCGCCAAAATCAACGCAGAAAACATTCCGGCAGGACCGAAACCGACAACGACAGGCGAAGGAGAATTTAAAATTTTCGGCAGACGAGGAATTTTTAACGAAAAATTTTGTTCGGAAGAAATTTTTTTAATATTTTTGTCACGAAAAATAAAATTTCCGTCAACTTCAACGTCAACGATAAAAACGAATTTAATTTTGGAATTTTTATAACGGCGAGCATCGACGGCTTTACGAATAATTTTTGTCGAAATAATTTTTTTCTGACTGATTTTGAGCCGCGAAGAAATAATTTCCTCAAAATTTCTTTCGTCGTCAAGTTCGACAGATAAATTTGTAATTCTGATTTTCAAAATAATTTTCCCTCCAAAAAAATATTTTCAAAAGTTATTTCAGCGAAAAAAAATATTTTTCCTGCAAAAAAAAATCTTGAAAAAAAATAAAAATTTTTTGAGAAACAAAAATCTCCGAATTTTGAAATCGGCTGAAATTTTGACTTGAAAAATAAAAATGGCGTCAGTATGCGATTTATAAATTTTTTGAAAAGGAATTATTGTACGCCAAAAAATCAAGACAATTATTTTTTGTACGCCAAAAATTATTTTTGAGCAAAAAAAAATCGGCTTTGCACCGAAAAAAAAATTTTTTTTTTAAATAAATTTCGCCGTGCTGCCGAGTTTTGTTTTAGTGACTTCGAGACGCGCGGGGATTCTCTGTTTGAGTTCTTCGACGTGCGAAATAATTCCGACAAGTCGCCCGCCGCCCTTTTGCAAATCCGCCAGTGTGTTTATTGCAAAATCCAAAGTTTCGCTGTCAAGTGAACCGAAGCCCTCGTCGATAAAAATTGTGTCAAGATTTATTCCGCCGGCAGAATTTTTTACGACCGCCGCAAGTCCGAGAGCCAAACTCAACGACGCAAGAAAACTTTCTCCGCCCGATAAAGTTTCGACAGGCCGAGCCTTGCCGGTGTTTGCGTCGAAAATATCCAAGTCCAAACCGGATTTTTGCGCGTGTTTTTTCATTCCTTCGATAAATTTGTAACGCCCGTCGCTCATCTTTTCGAGCCGCTCATTTGCTTCAAAAATAACATTTTGAAACATCGCGTTGAGATAATAAGATTGAAAAGTCATCTTCGCGGGATTTTTTGCGTTGGCAACGTCGGACAATTTGCCCCAAAGTTGAAAATTTTTTTCCGCGAATTGAATTTTTTCGGCGAGTTCGGAAAGTTTTTCAGAAATTTCGTTGAGTTGCGCCAAATCTTTTTTCAGTGCCGTGACTTCTTCAACCGCCACATCGTAAAGATTTCTTTTTTCCTGCGCGATTTTTTCCAACGCCGAAATGTCGGGCTTGACTTTGCCTTCGATTTTTTTTGCCGCGTCATTTTTTAACTGTTCGGCAGATTTAATTTTGCCTTCCTGCGCGGATTTTTTTCTGTCGAGTTCGCGAAAATTTTTGTCGGCTTTCTCCCAAGCCTCAACGAGATTTTTTTTCGCCTGAAGATTTTTTTTCAAGTCCGCAGAAATTTTTTTCGAGTCTTCGAGATATTCTGCGGGAATTTGACTTTGCAAAGTTTTCACCGTTCCGCGCAAAGTCGCCGCGTTGTTCGAGGCGAAAGAATGATTTTCTTGTGCAATTTTCAGTTCAGATTCTTTGTCACTTATAAATTTTTCGCCGTCGGATACTCTTTTTTCAAAATCTTTAAACTTCACCAAATCATTTTTTGCCGCGTCGAAAATTTTTTCCGCCTCATCCAATTTCAAAACATCGGCAAGTTTTTCAATTTCTGCCGCCTGAAAATTTATTTTTACGTTTATGGAATCGAGAGCGCGATTGGCGGAAGTTTTTTCCAAAAGTTTTTTTTCCAAAAAAATTTCTTTTTGCTCAATTTCTTCGTCAGTCGGAATAGTTTCTTCTGTGAAAGCAAGTTTGGGATGAGAAGTTGAGCCGCAAACTGGACAAGGTTCGCCGTCCTTCAAAGTTGCCGCCAAAAATGCCGCCGTACACATTTTTTGCAAAATTTTTAAGCGATTGAGTTCTGTTTGTGCCGCGTTATAATTTTTTTCTGCCGTCGCAAATCTTTTTTGTGCTGCAGACAGTTCTTTTTTCAGCCGCTCAATTTCCAGCAAGCGTTTTTGTTTGTCTTGAGATTTTTTTAAATTTTGTTCGGCAAGATTAAATTTCACTTCCGCGCCTTTGAATTTTTCGCGTTGAGATTTTCTGTCTTCAAGTGCGATTTTTGCCTTTTTCAAAAGTTTTTCCAGTTCGGAAATTTTTTCTTGCGCAGATTTTTCGCGAGTTTCGGCTTCGACAAGTTCAGATTTTTTTTCCTGAAATTTTTTGACCGACTCTTGAATTTTTTTCAGCGCGTCAACTTTGATTTCCAATTCGTTGCGTTGAGATTCTTCTTCTTTTCTCCGCTCAAATTCGATTTTTGCAACTTCAAAATTTTTTTCAACTTCGATTAAAAAATTTTTTTCGGTTTGAAAATTTTTTTCGGCAGTTTCAAAAGCCGAAAAATCGGCGTTCAAAATTTTTCCGTCGCTGTGTTCGGCAGTTGCCTTATCCAGCTGAATTTTTAAATTATCTCGCGCGGCGACGGATTTTTTGAAAGTTTCGCCGAAATTTTTTATAAGATCGGACAAAATTTTTTCGTCAATCGGTTCGGAAATTTTCCCGATTGACTGCGCGTTGTTCAAAAAATTTTCGCGTTGATTGTTTAAAGTCTCCTTGAGTTTTTTCGCGCCTTCAAATTTCGCCTTCAACTCCGCCTCAATTTTTGCGTAAAGAGCGGAATTGAAAATCAAATTCAAAATTCCCATCTTTTCGTTGGAAGTCGCCTTCAAAAAATCTTTGAACTTTCCCTGCGGCAACATCACAACTTGGCGAAATTGTTCGACGTTGAAGCCGAGACAATTTTTTAAAAAATCGTTGACTTCGGTCACCTTGACGCACTTTAGCTCATCATCAATAAAAAGTTCCGCAGTCGAATCAAATTTAATTTCGCCCTTGACGGTCTTTTTTTTCAGCCCGCGCTTGACTCTGTAAATTTTTTTTCCGAGCGCGAAGGTAAATTCGACTTCGGTCTTAATTTCATCCGCCGCAAGTTCCGAGCGCAAATTATCAATTTTTCTTTCGTCGCCGGAACTTTTATTGTAAAGCGCGTAACAAATCGCATCCAAGATAGAAGTTTTTCCCGCGCCGGTCGCCCCGTGTATCAGAAAAAATTTTTCGCCGTTCAAACCGCTTTCAAAATCCAGTTCGACGGATTTAACGTAAGGCTCAAACGCCTGCATTTTTAATTTAATCGGTCTCAACTTTTTTCCCCCCGTATTTTTTTTAGGATTATATCATTTTTCAAAGAGATATTGACAGAGTTTTTTTTATGTGAAAAAATATTCGCGAGGTGAGCGAATTGAAAATTACAATCGGCAGCGATCACGGAGCTGTTGAACTTAAAGACGCGATGAAAAAAGTTTTGGCAGAAATGGAAATCGAAGTTAATGACATTGGGACTTTCGGGGCTGATTCTGTGGATTATCCCGATATCGCTCAAAAAGTTTGCGCGGAAGTGGTGAGCGGAAAATCTGAACGCGGAATTGTTCTTTGCGGCACGGGAATCGGAATTTCCATTGCGGCGAATAAAATTCACGGGATAAGATGCGCTCTTTGCAACGACGTTTACAGCGCAAAAAAATCCCGAGAACATAACGACGCGAATGTTTTGGCGATGGGCGGACGTGTTCTGGGGTTCGGTTTGGCTGAAGAAATTGTTCGTGCTTGGATTTCTTCGGAATTTGAAGGCGGCCGACATGAGTGCAGAATAAATAAAATTTCCGCCCTCGAAAAAAATAAATGCTGATAACGAACAGGCAAGCACTTTTGGACGGAATCCGCGACGGCATTCCGATAGGCTTGGGATATTTGGTTGTGGGTTTTACGCTCGGGATAACGGCGAAACACGCGGGCTTAAATCCTTTTCAAGGATTTTTGACGAGTATTCTCAACATTGCGTCGGCGGGAGAATATGCGGGCTTCACGGTCATTATGAACGATGCGCCTTATCTTGAAATCGCCGCGATAACTTTGGTTGCGAATGCGCGATATTTATTGATGAGCGCGGTTATGAGTCAAAAATTTTCGTCGGACACGCCTTTTTATCACAGAATTTTTGTCGGTTTCGGGGTGACTGATGAAATTTTCGGCATAACCGTTGCACGCGAAGGAAAATTAAATCCGTTCTATAATTACGGCGCGTTTATTCCCGCTTTGCCCTGCTGGTCGTTTGGAACCGCGCTTGGAATTGTGGCGGGAAGTTTGTTGCCGTCGTCGATTGTCAGCGCGTTGAGCGTGGCACTTTACGGAATGTTTATTGCAATAATAATCCCGCCGTCTCGAAAAGACAAAGTTATTTTCTCGGTCGTGTTTGTAAGTTTTGCGGCGAGTTTTTTGACGGAAGTTTTTTTCAATTTCATTTCGCCCGGAACGCGAACAATTTTTTTGACGATTTTAATTGCGGGGGCGGCGGCAATTATTAAACCGATTGAGGAGAAAGAAAAATCTGATGGAGCATGAAATTTATGTCTATATCGCAATTATGAGCGCGGTAACTTTGGCGATAAAAATTTTGCCGTTGACTTTGATTCGCGGCGAAATAAAAAACACAGCTTTAAAATCTTTTCTGCATTACGTGCCGTACGTAACTTTGGCGGTGATGACTTTCCCCGCAATACTTTATGCAACCAACTCGAAATATTCGGGACTGCTCGCGCTTGTAGTCGGAACAATTTCGGCGTGGCTCGGCGCAAGTCTTTTTCGCGTCGCCGTAATTTGTTGCGCGATAGTTTTTTTCAGCGAACTTTGGATTCTGGGATAAAAAAATCTTGAAAAGTTTTGCAATGTAAATTATAATAACCTCAATAAAAACGCCCCGCGAATGAAACGGGGCGGGTGTTACGACAAGCGGTTGCTCTTGAGGACAATTACTGAAAATCATGTGGTTTGTGCAGTCGCGTAAGAGTTGGGAGCTCTTAGGCGGCTACTTTTATGCTTATCGCAAGGATAAACGTTGTGATCGCGATGACGCGAAGAACGAATTTCACGATTATACCAAAAATTTTTGAGGAATCAAATGAAAATAAAAATTTCAAACCGAGTGTTGAATTGTCTGCTTGCCTTTTTGGCGGCGGGCATTATTTTTATGGAGAGGTTTTCGCCAGATTTAAAAATTCTCTTCGCAGTCTGTTCGATGCTTATCGCGGTCGGAATTATTTTGACGTGGAAGAAAAAATTTTCTTTCACGCTGAAAATAATTTTCCCGATAATTTTTTTTGCTCTCGGCGCGACAAGATTTTTTTTCGTCGATACTCTGCCCGCGAACGATATTTCAAATTTTAACGGGCAATCGGTGAAAATTTTCGGCACAATTCAACATTCTCCGCAGAAAAAAGTTTTCGCGAACGATACAATTCAAGACAGATTTATCGTCGAAGTCGAAAGCGTTCAAATTAAATCCGAAAAAATTCCCGTCAGCGGTTCGATGATTTTAAACGCTTACAATGAAAATATTTCCGCGAATATCGGCGATAAAATTTCTGCAAGCGGAAAAATTAAACTGCCAATAAATTATAAAAATCCCGGACAAATTGACAACGTGACGCGATTGAAGGCGGACGGAATAACTGCGCGAATGTCTGCGGACAAAAACGGCGTCGAAATTGAAGAAGTTGACGCGGATTTACGGACGAAATTTTTGAGATTCGTCGCCGCAATTCGTCAACATTATCGGCAGTCAATGGAAAAAGTTATGTCGTCGGAGGATGCGGCGGCAATTTTTGCAATGCTTTTCGGAGGTTACGCGGGACTAAATCCCGAACTCATTACGGAATTTCAAACAACGGGAATCGTGCATATTTTATCCGTCAGCGGCTCGCATATGAGTTTGTTGGCGGTTTTTACGGCGTGGCTTTGCAGGCAGTTAAAAATTCCGATGAAAATTACTCTCGGCTTGGGAATTTTTTTAATAATTTCTTACGCGATTTTGTCGGGAATGTTACCGCATGTAAGACGCTCGGCAATTATGGGCGGACTTGTTTTTTTCGCGACGGCCTTTGAACTCGAATCGACAGGCGCAAGACTTTTGGCATTAACCGCGCTCGGAATGCTCACAAGTCAGCCGCTTTTAATTTACGATATAAGTTTTCAGTTAAGTTTCACTGCGACGGCGGGATTGATGTACGTTACGCCTGCTTTGCGCTCGAAAATGTTCAGACTGCCGCAATTTTTTTCCGCGCCGACCGCAATGACTGTTGGAGTACAAATTGCAAGTCTGCCGATAATAATCTGGTATTTCAATCAAGTTTCGTTAATCTCGATTCTCGCAAATATTTTCGTCATGCCGATTTTGGAAATTGTAATTGTCGGCGGACTTTTCGCGGGGATAATCGCATTTTTTATACCAATTACGGGAAAAATTTTATTCGCCTTCGAGTCGCTGATTTTCGGATTTGGGGCGGAGTTAAATAAATTTTTCGCAAATATTCCCTTCAGTTCAATTCAAGTGCCGTCTTTGGGAATTGCGGGAGGAATTATTTATTATCTCGCGCTGATTTCTCGGCAAAAAAAAATTTTGTTCTTGCTGATAATTTTGCTCGCGATAAATTTTTTCAAGACAGATAACGAAGTCGAAGTTAATTTTATAGACGTCGGGCAGGGAGATTGCGCGGTTGTTTTCACGCCGAATAAAAAATGTCTGATTTTCGATACCGGCGGAGTTCGGGAAAAAGTTTTCGACATCGGCGAAAGAGTTGTCGTCCCCTACCTCAAACACGAAAATATTTTTGAAGTCGAGAAAATTTTTTTGACTCACGTGCATGAAGACCACTCGGGCGGAGCGGGTGCGATAATAAAAAAATTTCCCGTCGGTGAAATAATCACTGCGGGAGAGCCTAAATCCGAATATTCAGCTGTTTTCGGTATCGCCGAAGAAAAGTTAAAAAATCTTCGCGCAGGTCAGAGCGGCGAAAAATTTTTTATCGACGGCGTTGAAGTCGAAATTCTCTTCGCGCCGAAAGTCGGAACCGATAATGAAATTTCTAACGTTTATCAAATTCGTTACGGCGAAATAACTTTTTTAATTACCGGCGATTTGGTGAAAGAAATCGAAAGCCAAATTCTTGCCGAAAAAATTGATGTTAAAAGTACTGTTTTAAAAGTCGGGCATCACGGCTCGGCGACAAGTTCAAGCGAAGAATTTTTGCGGGCGGTTAATCCGAAAGTCGCGGTTATCTGCGTCGGGCAAGGAAATAATTTCGGTCACCCCCGCGCGGAAGTTTTGGAGCGATTGGAAAAAATTCACGCAAAAATCTTTCGGACGGATTCGGATGGACTGATAAAATTTAAAACTGACGGGGAAATTTTGACTGTGAAAACTTTTCAACCTCGCTAAAAACAATCACTCTGCGCCTGAAAAAGTGATGCTGCCCAAGCCTTCGCAATGTCTATCGAACCGTAAAAACTTTCGCCGCCGATGCTGACCCATTCGATATAGTCGGAAATAATTTTCCACGATTCATAATAGCAGTAAAATAATTCCATCCCTGACATCTCTCGCGCCTCCCTTCGCCTAAATTTTCGTTCTCTTTCTTGTATACATTATCGAATAAAACATTAGAAAAACTTTAGAATTTACGAAAAAATTTTTTGTATCGACGTAACTTTTGAATGTATTATAAACATTTTCAGAAATTTTTCAATCTTTTTTCAGAAATCGTCGGAAAAAATTTTTTTGCGGAATTTTACTTTTTGAAGAAATTGTAAATTGAAATGAGAAAATATTTTGTTATAATCAGTGTTGATTGAATTTTTTTTGGGAGAGTGCAAAAATGAATCGTCGCGAATTTGTTAAGATGGTCGGAGTCGGGACTCTGGGCTTGATGATTGACGGAAAAATTTTTGCAGAAACGAAAGGAGAAGAGAAAATGAAAATTCTTGCTGTGAAATTTGCCGAAAACGGTTTTATGACTCAACCGTTTGCTTGCGGACTTGAGGACGGCGAAGACAAATTTGACGCGAATGTCAAATATCGTTCCTGCCTGCAAAATTTTTTGATCGACACAGGCAAAGAAGTTATTTTGGTAGATACCGGCGTACCTGAAGATTTTCCCGATCAGATTGTTGACGAGAAGACGCAAATTTTTATCGGCAACAAAATTAAATATTACGTCGATGCGCTGAAAGATTTGGGCTATCAACCCGAGCAAGTTTCAAAAATTTTAATCACGCATAAACATCCCGACCACACAGGCGCGTTGAAAGATTTCTCGAACGCGAAAATTTATTTGTCGAGAGTTGAGGCGGACGCGATGAAAATTGACGGCGAAAATATTGTCAAAGTCGATTTCACTGACGGCGCATATAAAAATTTCGACAAGTCTCAAAAAATCGCGGACGGAATTCATTATATTTTCGCGCCCGGTCACACGACTGGAACTTCGATTATAATTGTCGAGGACGGCGGATTAAATTATTTGATTCACGGCGACGTGACTTACACCGATGAAGCTCTTTACATGAACAAACTTTCTATCGCGACGGAAGATAAAGTTGCCGCCCGCGATACTTTGAACAAAGTTCGCGAATTTATCAAAAATAATCCGACTGTTTACGTTTCGACTCACACGCCGCTGGGTTATGAAAATCTTGAGAATAAAAAAGTCGTCGATTTGGACAAAATGCCCGAGCCGATTCCGCCCGGCGAAATTGTTTCAAAGAAGGCGACGGGAAAATATGTTTGCAGTATTTGCGGCTATGTTTATGACCCCGCCGAGCATGACGGCGTTGCATTCGAGAATTTGCCCGCAGATTGGAAGTGTCCGCGTTGCAAACAGCCGAAAGATAAATTTAACAAAGCGTAAAAAATTTTTTGGGAGAGAAATTTCATTATGAGCGAAAATGAAATTATTCAAGCGTTCCATTTGATGTGGGGGAATTTTCCCGAAGCAGTTATGATTACGCAGAAAAGTCGCGAAATCGTCGCCGTCAATAAAGTTGCGGAAAGTTTCGGACTTAAACCCGGCATGAAATGTTCTTCCGTCGGCAAACCTGAAAATCATCGCGGCTGTCAATGTAACAGGGCGGTTGACGAGGGCAACCCTGTTTTTGTGACGTACGAAGGAAATTTCGGCAAGGCGTACGGTTTTTGGATTCCGATTGAAGAAAAGCCCGAATGGGTGATTCATTTCGGCGTCGGTTATGCGTTTGAGTATGAAAAAATTTCTCGCGGAAAGGTGGAAAATAAAATGGAGAGTTTGCACGGTTTAACGAAAGGTACGGAGCTTGAGCCGATGATTAGGGAAATAATGATGGCTGAAGCAAACGGGACAATGATGTATTATGCGCTGGCAAGACTTGCGAAGGAGCAGGGACTTGATGACGTTGCGAAAACTTTTATCGAGTCGGCGAATCAAGAGGCAGTTCACGCGGGATTTTACGCGATTTTGAACGGAAAATATCCGAAAGACTTCTGGGCGTTGGCGGAAACCGTTATGAATGCGGAATATTCCGGCGACAAAAGTGTACGCGAAATGGCGGAAAAAGTTCGTGCGGCGGGATTTACTGCGGCGGCGGATCAAATGGAAATTTTCGCCAAGCAGGAGTATCATCACGGCGAAGTTATCAAAGAACTTTTGGAAAAATATAAACCTGCGAAGGCGGACACTGCGGGACAAAAAATTTATGTTTGCCCGATCTGCGGTTATGAATACGTCGGCGACATAAATTCCGAGCCTGACGATTGGACTTGTCCTCTTTGCGGTCAACCTAAATCTGTTTTCAAAGAGAAAAAATAATTTTTCGACATAAAAAATTATCCCCGATGAAAAAATTTTTCGTCGAGGATTTTTTTTTGCAAAAAATTAAACGTCGCCAAATTGAATGTTATAAAGATGACTGTAAACGCCGCCGAGTTCCAAAAGTTCGTGATGAGTTCCGCACTCGCAAATTTTTCCCTTGTCGATTACAAAAATTTTATCCGCGCCGAAAATCGTGCTTAACCTGTGCGCGATTACAAAACTTGTTCGACCTTTCATAAGTTCATCAAGTGCCGCCTGAACAATTTTTTCGCTTTCGGTATCAAGTGCGGAAGTTGCCTCGTCCAAAATTAAAATTTGCGGATTTTTCAACATCGCCCGCGCAATCGCCATTCTTTGACGTTGCCCGCCGCTTAAATTTAAACCGCGCTCGCCGATTAAAGTTTGATAACCTTCGGGCAGGTCTTGAATAAATTTATCGGCATTGGCAGACTTTGCCGCCGCGATAACTTCTTCGTCCGTCGCATCAAGTTTTCCGTAACGAATATTTTCCATGACAGTCGCGTTAAAAAGCAGAGTTTCTTGCGGAACGATTCCGATTTGTTCGCGGAGAGAATTTGAAGTCACGTCGCGAATATCGAAGCCGTCAATTTTTATCGCGCCTTGATTCACGTCGTAAAATCTCGGAATTAAATTTGCAATCGTCGATTTTCCCGCGCCTGAAGGTCCGACGAATGCAATCATTTGACCGGGCTGAACTTCAAAGCTGATATTTTCCAGCGCATTATGTTTTCCGTCGTAAGAAAAAGTCACGTCCTCAACTTCGACATGCCCTTTGACTTTCGGCAAAATTTTCGCGTCGGGTTTATCGGTGACAGTTTCTTTTAAATCCAGAACGTAAAAAATTCTGTCAATCGCCGCCATTGCCTGTTGCATTCGTCCGTAAATTCGCGAAAGTCTTTTGACGGGATTGGCAAGGTTTACCGCGTACGTCAAAAATGCAACCAATGCGCCCGCCGTCATAATTCCTTGAACAACTTCATAACCGCCGAACCAAACGATAAAAGTTACCGCAACCGCCGCCAAAAATTCGACTGTGGGAGTCAACAAACTTGTCAGCTGAACATTTTTCATCATCGCGCGGAAATTTAAATTATTTTCGACTTGAAATCTTTTTATTTCGTAATCTTCGCGGACGAAAGATTTGACAATTCTTATCGACGAAATACTTTCTTGCAAAAGTGCGGTAATGTCCGCCAATCTTTCCTGAATTACCGTGCCGGATTTTTTTATTTTGCGCCCGAAAATTCTCATCGCGGAGCCGACGAGGGGAACGGTTATCAAAGTCAGCAAAGTTAATTTCCAATCGAGATAAAGCATCATCGCGATTGAGCCGACTAAAATTGCCGCCTCTGTGAAAAGTTCGATTAAATTATCGACCAACGCGGCTTGAATTGCGGCAACGTCATTTGTAACATAACTCATCGTTTCGCCGGTCTGATGCTTGTCGAAATAAGCCATCGGCATACGCTGAAATTTCCTGAACATAACTTCGCGCACATCGACGACAACTCTTTGCCCGATATACGAAACCAGATAACTTTGCCCGTAATAAAAAACGCCGCGAATCGCGAATACAACGACAATGCTTATTGAAATTATGTTCAACATCGCCATATCTTTTTCGGCAAGAACTTTGTCGATCATATCTTTAATAATCCACGGCAGATATAAATTTGCGCCCGCCGCAACGATTATGCAAAATATCGCCAAAAAAAGTCTGCCGAGATAAGGTTTGATATATGCTAAAAGTCTTCTGTAATTTTTCATCTTAAATTCTTCACCAATTTTTTCGCAAGTTTGACCGCCTCGACTCCGTCTTTCGCATAAGCGTCCGCACCCGCCGAGTCTGCATATTCTTGAGTCAAAGCCGCTCCGCCGACCATAACTTTTGCATTACAGCCCGCAATTTTTAAATCTTCGATAACTTTGTCAATTTGAATCATCGTCGTTGTCATCAAAGCGCAAAGTCCGACAATATCCGCGTTATTTTCAATCGCCGCACGAACAATTTTTTCGCTGTCAACATCTTTGCCGAGATCGATTAAATTAAATCCGCTGTTAGAAATCAGCGCACCGACGATATTTTTTCCCAAGTCGTGAATGTCGCCTTTAACCGTCGCGATTACGAAAGTGCCTTCAGTATTTTTATTTTGAGCGGGGAAAATTTTTTTCAGTTCGTCAAAAGCAATTCGCATCGTTTCCGCGCTCAACAAAACTTGCGGCAAGAAAATTTTTCCCGCGCCGAAATCTTCGCCGAGTTCATTCATCGCCGCAGTTAAACTTTTTTCTGTAATTTCGTTTGCGTCGTAATTTTCGGCAACGGCTTTTTTGACAAGTTCGGAAATTTCGTCTTTTTCGCCCTCAATCACCGAAATTTTTATTCTGTCCAAAATACTTTCGGAAATAATTTTTTTCTCCTCAACCTGCGCGGTCTTTGCAAAATTTTTACTGTAAGCCAAACCGTTTTCATCTTTGCCGAGAAGTGCCGCACCGGCTTTTAAAATATTTTGCATTGATTCGTCGTAAGGGTTCATAATCGGCGCGTCGAGACCTGCGGCGAGACACATTGCGAAAAAAGTTGAATTTATCAACGGACGATTCGGCAGACCGAAAGAAATATTTGAAAGTCCCATTGTCGTCGGCAAATTAAATTTTTCGCGGTAGAGTTTGAGAGTTTTCAAAACTTCCAGACAAGAATTTTTATCCGCCGAAATCGTCATAACCAGCGCATCAAGCAAAAAATCTTTTTCGCGCAGACCGATTTTTTTCGCCTCCGAAATAATTTTTTCCGCAACTTCGACTCTTCCCTCCGCAGTTTTCGGAATTTCTTTTTCGGTCAAAGGCAAAATTAAAATTGCCGCACCGTATTTTTTCGCGAGCGGTAAAAAATTTTTTATTCTGTCCGGCTCAAAACTCACGGAATTTATCAGCGCACGACCCGGGTAAATTCTTAAAGCCGCCTCAAGAGTTTTTTCGTCCGAAGTGTCAATGGCAATCGGCGCATCGGTAATTTGCGAAATTTCTTGAACGGCTTTTTTCATCATTTCGGCTTGATTTATTCCGCCGACTCCCATATTCACGTCAAGAATTTTCGCGCCGGCTTTAACTTGTTGAATTGCGTCGCGCTTGACTCCGATTAAATTGCCTTCGCGAATTTCCGCCGCAAGTTTTTTTCTGCCCGTCGGATTTATTCTTTCGCCGATTAAAACAGTTTCAATTTTATCAATCGCAACGACCTTACTTCGACTTGAAAGTTTTAATATATTTTTTCTGTCGATCTGTCGATCTGTCGATCTGCCGATCTGCAACGCGAGTTCGCGAATATGTTCGGGAGTGGTTCCGCAACAGCCGCCTAAAAAATTTGCTCCCGCCTCGACAAGTTTTTTTCCCCAACTGCCGAAAGTTTTTGCGTCCATAGGAAATTTTGTCACGCCGTTTTCAAGGTAAGGCATGCCCGCATTTGGTTGAACGGAAATTTTTTTATCCGTATTTTCTGCAAGAGTTTTTACAATCGGAACGAGTTGTTCGGGACCGAGTGAACAATTAACGCCGATAACGTCCGCGCCCATAGCGTCCAAAATTACCGCAGCAGATTCGGGAGAAGTTCCCGTGACAGTCCGCCCGTCTTCGCTGTAAGAAAGTTGGCAAATGACGGGCAGGTTGCAAACATCTTTCGCCGCCAAAAGTGCCGCCCGCATTTCCTGAATATCAATGCAAGTTTCGATAATCAAAAAATCCGCACCCGCCTCCGCAAGTGCCAGAGCCTGTTCGGAAAAAATTTTGTAAGCGTCTTCAAAATCCAAATCGCCGAGAGGATAAATAAATTTCCCCGTCGGTCCGATGTCGCCCGCAATTTTTATTTTACTTCCCGCAACTTCCCGAGCAATTTTCACGGCGGCAAAATTTATTTCGCGCATCCTTTCGGCAATTCCGTAATGAGAAAGTTTTAAACTGCTCGCGCCGAAAGTGTTTGTCGTGATGATTGTTGAGCCCGCGTCAATGTAAGCGCGATGAATTTTTTTAACAACTTCGGGATTTTCAATGTTCATAAGTTCCGGACAGGCTCCCGCCTTCAAGCCGCCCGCCTGCAACATCGTTCCCATTGCTCCGTCAAAAATTTCTGTCATAAAATTTTCTCCTCAAACAAAAAATTTTCTTTGAATTATCCGATTGACTTGCAAAACTGTCAAGCAAAAAAGATTTTATCTGCCAAAAACTTAATTGACAATATTTTTTTTTGGCGTTATACTCAAAAATAATTTAGTGAAATATTCTGTCAAATTAAAGGAGGCTTTTAAATGGAGAGCAAAAAAGTTGTCAATCTTCCGAGTTTAATCAGCGATTATTACACTCTTGCACCCGACCCCGAAAACAAAACTCAAGGCGTTGCTTTCGGAACTTCCGGCCACAGAGGCAGCTCGAAACTTCACAGCTTTAACGAAACTCATATACTTGCAATCGCGCAGGCAGTCGCCGAACATCGCAAGGCTGAAGGCGTAACCGGTCCTTTGTACATCGGCGCGGACACTCACGCACTTTCCGAACCGGCTTTGAGAAGTTGCGTCGAAGTTTTGGCGGCGAGTGACGTTGATATTGTTTTGCAAGAAGATTTTAAACCCGTTCCCACTCCCGTCGTCTCCAGAATTATTCTTGAACACAATTACGAGAAAAAAAGCGCGAATAAGGCTGACGGAATTGTTATCACGCCGTCGCACAATCCCCCGACTGACGGCGGAATAAAATACGATCCCGTCACCGGCGGACCTGCAAGCGCGGAAACTACTACGAAAATTCAAAACCGCGCGAATGAACTCATCAAACAAGGCGTGGAAAAAATTAAACGCGTTCCCTTTGAAAAAGCCGTCAAACTCGATAACGTTCATTTTATGGATTATATGATGCCTTACGTCAAGGCACTTTCCAGAGTTATCGACATGGATGCGGTTATAAATTCCGGTCTCAACGTCGGCGCAGATCCTCTCGGCGGCTCGGGAATTTTCTACTGGGATTTGATTAACGAAGTTTATAAAATCAAAAAACCGATTAACCTTGTCAACCCCAACATCGATTATACTTTCTCTTTTATGCCGCCCGATCACGACGGAAAAATTCGTATGGATTGCTCTTCACCGTTCGCAATGGCGAATTTAATCGCGCTGAAAGACAAATATGACATCGCTTTCGGAAATGACACGGACTACGACAGACACGGTATCGTCACGCCGCAAGGTTTGATGAATCCGAATCATTATCTTGCTGTCGCGATAAAATACTTGTTCACGAATCGCCCGGGCTGGAGCAAAGACGCAATGGTCGGCAAAACTTTGGTTTCAAGTTCGCTTATCGATAAAGTTGCTGCTGACATCGGGCGCAAACTCTGTGAAGTTCCCGTCGGCTTTAAGTGGTTCGTTGACGGTCTCTTTGACGGCTCGATGGGTTTCGGCGGTGAAGAATCTGCGGGCGCGTCCTTCCTCTGTCAAGATGCAAGCGTTTGGACGACGGATAAAGACGGAATTATTATGGACTTGCTCGCCGTCGAAATCACCGCGAAGACCGGTAAAAATCCTTCCGAACATCACAAAGAACTCACCGACAAATTCGGCAAGTTCTATTATGCGCGTAAAGACACTCCCGCAACTCCCGAACAGAAATCCGCGCTCGGCAAACTTTCCCCCGAAAATCTCAAGGCCGACACTCTTGCGGGCAATCCGATTACAGGCAAATTTACGAAGGCTCCCGGCAACGGCGCATCAATCGGCGGTTTGAAAGTTGTCACCGAAAAAGGTTGGTTTGCGGCGCGTCCTTCCGGCACTGAAGATATGTGCAAAGTTTACGCGGAAAGTTTCGTCAGCGAAGATCACCTCAAACAAATTCAAAAAGAGGCTCAAGACATAGTCGCTTCCGTCGTGTAATTGAAAAAAATTTTTTAAAATAAAAAAAACTTCGGCAGAAATTTTTTGTCGAAGTTTTTTATTTTGTAAGTTTCGCACGTCTGCAAAGTTCTTTGAAAGATTTTATCGCGGAATCAAGTTTGGCAGTCGTCAAATTTTTTCTCCCGACCAAAATCATCGCAAAATCTCGGCGAATATCATTTTTGCAAAGTCTGTAAGTTTCGCGCAGAAGTCTTTTGACGCGGTTACGAATCACGGCGCAACCAAGTTTTTTTCCCGCCGCAAATCCGACTTTTCCGTCCAATCGCTCGTCGTCCAAAATATAAATCACCATATCTCGGCAGGCAAAAGATTTTCCCTTTGAATAAACTCGGCTGAAATCGCGCTTGTTGCCGATGATTTCAGTTTTTTTCAGTTTAAACATAAATTTTTCTCCAAACAAAAAAGGTCACTCGATTAAGTGACCTGAATTTTTTTTAAGCCGTAAGCACTTTGCGACCGCGAGCGCGACGGCGGGCGATAACTTGACGACCGCCTTTAGTCTTCATGCGTTCGCGAAAACCGTGAGTCTTTTTTCTCCAGCGAGTGTTCGGCTGAAATGTTCTCTTCATACTAACACCACCATTATTAAATTCAAAGAAAAACCGCAGTGAATTATAATAAAGCAAGGTTTTACTGTCAAGAAATTTTAAAATAAAAATTTTTTCTCTGAGAAATCCGAAAAAGTCGAGGAAAAATTTCCCCCGACTTTTTTTATTTTCGGCAAAAAACGGCGCAGTGATGCGGTTTTATGGGCGAAAAAAATTTTTTTGAAAAGGGGTTGACAAGTGGGAAGTAAAGTAGTAATATACGCAAGCTGATTCACT
>CAJOCT010000039.1 GCA_905236725.1 uncultured Selenomonadaceae bacterium
CCTGATTTACTCTTTGGCAAATGATCCGTAAGTTCATAAATCATAATTCATCACCTGATTTGAATTTTATAGTGTAATTTTTGATTTGTCCACACTTCCAAAAGAAAACTCGCCCGCTTCGTTCGCGTCACGCTCACCAGGCGGGCAGGCGCGCTCATCCGTGAGCGCGGCTTCAGTAATTTAATTTTATGAATACAGCTTCCGATAAAAATATTGACGCACTTTTTTTGTGCGCCAATTTTTTTATGTCAAGAATTAACCAGTCTTAAAAGTTTTTCTCGATATTTATAAAACTCCGGCGTAAATTTTACTTCACTGCCGCCGCTTTCAGTCACCTGCAGAGAAAAATCGACGGGAATGTCATCAATAATTCTTCCAGGGTGTTTGCTCAAAACGATAATTCTCGATGCCAAGAGCAAAGCCTCTTCCACGTCGTGAGTTATGAAAAAAATTGTTTTGCCCGTGTCCTGCCAAATATCCCGCGTCATATTTTGCATATCTTCGCGAGTCAATGCGTCCAGTGCGCTGAAGGGCTCGTCCATCAACAAAATTTCGGGGTCGTTTATGAGAGCGCGGGCGATTGAGACGCGCTGTTTCATACCGCCGGAAAGTTCATAAATTTTTTTATCCGCAAACTCCGCCAAGTGAACTTTTTTCAAATATTCGTCAGTCTGCTGTCTGTATGTCGCCTTCGGAATATTTCTCATCCAAGGACCGAAGGCAACATTGTCGCGGACGGAAAACCAAGAATATAACGGCGGGTGCTGAAAGACAACTCCGCGATTCCGATCGATGCCCGTGATTTCTTTTCCGGAAAGTTTGACAATTCCCGAAGTCGGCTTGATAAATCCCGCCAAAATTTTCAGCAAAGTACTTTTTCCGCAACCTGAAGGACCGAGCACGCAAATAAATTCGCCGCGGTAAATGTTGAAGTTGATATTTTCCAACGCCTTAATCGGACCGCTTTTACTCGAATAACTCAAGTCCACGCCGTGAATTGAAATAAGTTCTTCGCCCTCCACTACAGGTTCTTCGCCTTTATAGTTGACATTTTCCACAGTGATAAGTTCGTCGCTCTTGGAAAATTTTTTGTAGAACTTATTTTTTAATCTGCCGAGCATTCCCATAATTTATCACTTCACGATAAATTCGGCGGTGACTTTCGACTCAAAATCTTCCAAAGTCGGCGCGGATTTTATACTCTTTTGTTCAACCAAAAAATCTGCCGTGCTTTTGAGAGTTTGCGCCATTGAATTTTTCAGCTGATCAATTTGTTCGTCAGCTTTGAGATATTTGAACTGCGTAATTTGTTCGGAAGCGTCTTTTTCGCTGATTTCAATAACCGAAGCAATTTCTTTGGCGGCCTTGTCGGGTTCGCCGAGAATCATATCATTTGCCTTGAGTTGAAGAGAGACGAATTTTTTAACGACTTCGGGATGTTTTTCGGCGAAAGGAGTGCGGGCAACAACCAAGTCAGCCGTCACAACGCCTTTTTCGGCAAGTTTCGCGGAATCGGTAATAGATTTTCCGTTCTCAAGCAAACGTCCCAAAACCGGATACCAAATATATGCGCCGTCAATGTCGCCGCGTTGCCATGCCGCAAAAATATCGTCCGGCTGAAGGTCAAGCAACTGAACGTCGCCTTCGTTAAGCCCCTCAAGTTTCAAAGCGTTCAACAAGCTGTAATGAGCAGTCGAGGCGAAAGGAGTCGCAATTTTTTTGCCGACGAGGTCTTTAACGCTTGCAATGCCGCTGTCATTTTTCACGACGAGAGTTTCAGCCGCGCCGATAACATCGCCGATAAAAATAACTTTTATGTCGAGATTGTTCGAGATTGCCAGAGCCGCGGGAGAAGTTCCCGCCTCACCGATGTCAATGCTGTTTGACGCAAGTGCGGAAATAACGTCTTTGCCGGAGTCGAAACGAATGACTTTGGCTTTCATTCCGAGTTCACTTTCATACCATTTTTCATACTGCGCGATCAAATCTCCGTTGACAAGGTTCATCGTCCCGATAACGACGGTATCTTCAGAACTTTTTTGAGCGTCGCCGCCGGTTTTTTCTTCACCGCAACCGCTGAAAATAGTCGATAAACTTAGAACCAGCATCACCGTGAAAATAATTGATTTCCAGTTTCTCATTTAATAACCTCCAAATTCTGTTTTAGAGATCGGATTTTTTCTCCCTAACCCCTAATTAACTTTTGCCTTTCCAGTGAACAACTTTTTCTTCGACAAATCTCACCATCCAATCAAGTAAAACGCCCGTAATTCCCATTATGATAACGCCCATAAAGACGACATCACTGCGAAGATAATTGCTTGCGTCCAAAACCAGCCAGCCGAGTCCCGCAGTTGCCGCAACCATCTCCGCCGCAACCAAAGTTGTGTATTCCACGCCCAACGCCGTGCGCAGTCCCGTGAAAATATCTGTCAGCGCGGCAGGAAATATTACGTAGAAAAAAATTTGAGTCTTGCTTGCGCCCAAAGTTTTCGCGCCGTTTATCAAATCTTCATTTATTCTCAAAACGCCCGCGACGCAAGCAATGTAAACCGGCGAAAATCCCGCGAGATATAAAAGCGCGAGTTTTGAACTTTCGTCAATCCCCATCCACAAAACCAAAATCGTGTAGTAGGCAAGCGGCGGGAGCGGTCGATAAAATTCGACAAGCGGCTCCAAAATTGCCCTTGCCTTTGAATTGTAACCGCTCAACAAACCCAGCGGCACCGCGGTTACGACAACCAAAAGATAGGCGATTACAAGGCGTTGCATACTCGTCCCCAGATGTTCCAGGAGAGTGTGTCCTTTGTAACCGTCTCTCGAAACGTCGATAAAACTTTCCCAAACACTTTGCGGCGAGGGAATTATCGTTTCAGAAAACAATCCTGTTGCTGTCAGAGCGAACCACAGAACCAAAACGGCGACGACTGTCCCTATCGTCAACCATCGCTCTGAAGTAACTTTTTTCAATAAATGAACCTCCTAACTTACAAAATATGTGCGACGGGTTGCATTTTATCAAAAGTGTAAATATTTTTAAAGCCCGTTTGCAAAATTTCTTTCAGAGTTTCGGGAATTTTTGCCGCGAGATGTTCTTTTCTGTGAGAATCCGAGCCGATTGTCAAAATTTCTCCGCCGAGATCTTTGTAAAGTTTCAAAATTTCGCGCGAAGGAGTCAGGTCGGGCAAATTGTATCTGTAACACGAAGTATTTATCTCGATTCCTTTGCCTTTTTTTATCGCCAATTTCAAAATTTCCGCAACGATGTCGCGAACTTTTTCAAAAGGATATTCGCCCCACTTATCGTAACGCTTGACCATATCCAAATGACCGAGCACGGACCAATCGTCATAAACTTTCATCACGTTGAAAATTTCCGAGTAATAACGCTGATAATATTCCTCCTGCGTGTGAGTTTGCTGATATTCGTACGTCCAAAATTCCTGGTTATCGACTTGGTGACAGGAAAGAATTATGAAGTCGAAAGGATACGAATTGAAAAGTTTTTGAAACTCTTCGACGGTCGAAACTTGCATACCAAATTCCATTCCGAATTTCATTTTAATTTTGCCGTCGAAAATTTTTTTGCAACGGTTGAACTCCGCCAAATATTCTTCGGTCGGGCAATTCGGCTTTTGTCCCGGGTGACCTTTAACGCCGTAATCGACGTGCTCGGTAAAACAAATCTCCTCGACTCCCAACTCAATCGCGTGATTCAAACAATCTTCCATCGGATAAGTCGAATCATCGCTGAAGGCGGTGTGAACGTGATAATCCTCAAACATTTTTTTACCAACTCCTAAAATAAATTTTTTATAAACTCCGCCGCGTCTTTATGGACGACGACTTGATCGACAAAATCGGACAAATAATCTTGAAAAATATTTTCGCGGCGACAAAGCTCCCTAAGACTTTCGCAATTTTCCTCAACGTCAATTTTATATTCGATTCTGTGCAAAATTCTGGAAAGTTCAGCGCGAATTTCTTCGGTGTAAATTTCTTTCAACGCCGCAACTTCCGCCTCGCATCTTCGCGCCTTGACCAACCAAGTTTTTACAAGTAAATCATCATTGAAATTGTCGAAGCCGAAATTTTCCCACGCCGAAATATTTTCTTTCGGAAATTTTTCTCCCGGCAAAAATCGAATTTCTTTATAAATTGCGTCGTCCAAAATTTTCACGACGTCCCATTTCGCCCAAAATCTTTTTTCTTTTGCGGGAAATTCTCCGCGTTTTAAGCCTTCCAAAATTTTTATAAATCGCACGTTGAAAAATTCCGTCAGCAAAAATCCCGAATCTTTCAGCAAATGATTTATTTCCAAGAGCGTTATGTAAAAATTCGGTGCAAATGTCAAGCAGTCTTTGGCGATTATCACGTCGAAAATTTTCGGCTCGGTCGGCAGTCCGTTTCGCGTGTAATCGCCTTTGAGAAAATCCGCGCCGAACTTTTTGCAAAGATCGGAATTTTCCGTGCTCAAAAATGCAATTCGCGCATTCGGCATTTTTTCTCTCACGCCAGCCAAAAATTCTTCGTCTTCTATCACCAAAGCTGTCGCGTCCGCAGAAAAATTCGGCGGCACAAATTCCAAAATTTCATTCTCAATCAATCTTCTCACCCCGAAAAATTTTCAACCCGCAAAAAAAATTTCCTTCAAGGAAATACAAAAAATTTGCGGAAAATATACAGCCGAAAAAAATTTCAATTTAAGAAGCGGTGTTCACAGCTTCAGTGATTAGTGGATAGTGGACAGGTTACAGGGGTTTCTCCCTAACCACTGACCACTGTTCACTGTCCACTGAACTTGTGAACACAACGTCTAAAAGAAAGGCGAATGCAATGATTCATAAATTTAAGCAGGGCGAAGATTTTATTTTGTTAGACGTGGAAAGCGGCGCGGTTCACATTATCGACGAACTGATTTTTGATTTGCTTGAAACTTTCGACGGCGAAAATGATTCTGAAGTCATCGAAACTTGGCAAAAAAAATATAATCCCGCAGAAATTTCCGAAGCACTCGGCGAACTTCACGAACTTATTGACGCGGGTGAACTTTTTGCGCCGGAAATAAATATTCCGCCGACTTTCGCAAGTTTCGGCGTGGTGAAAAGTCTTTGTCTTATGGTCGCGCAGGATTGCAATTTGCGCTGTAAATATTGTTTCGGAGACGGCGGGAGTTTCGGCGGTGAACGCGCCGTGATGTCGGAAGAAATCGGGCGGGCAGCGGTCGAGTTCATCATAAAAAATTCAAAAATCCGCAAGCACTGCGAAATTGATTTTTTCGGGGGCGAACCGCTGTTAAATTTCCGCACTGTCAAAGCCGTCACCGAATACGTCCGTCAACGCGAAAAAGAGACGGGCAAAATTTTTAAGCTGACTTTGACGACGAACGGAATGTTACTTGACGAAAAAAAAATTTCTTGGCTGAACGAAAATAATATTTCGCTTGTTTTGAGTTTGGACGGGCGGAAAAAAATTCACGACGCGATGAGACCGGATATTTCCGGGCGCGGCAGTTATGACAGAGTTTTGAAAAATTTTAAAAATCTCGTCGAAAGTCGCGGCGGTGAAAATTATTATCTGCGCGGGACTTACACAAATAAAAATCTTGACTTCGCCGAAGACGTTTTGAGTATGGCGGACGCAGGTTTCGATATTTTATCTGTCGAGCCCGTCGTCTTAAAAAATTCGCCGCTTGCCTTGACTGAAAAAGATTTGCCGAAAATTTTTGCGGAATATGACAGGCTGACGGAAATTTATTTGAATCGGCAACGCGAAGGTCGCGGATTTTTCTTTTTTCATTTCAACGTTGATTTAAATAACGGTCCCTGCGTGGCGAAGAGATTGGCGGGTTGCGGCGCGGGTCACGAATATTTTGCGGTCGCGGAGAACGGCGATTTGTACCCCTGCCATCAATTCGTCGGTCGCGAAAAATATAAACTCGGCAATGTTTTTGACGGCGTGGACAAAAATTCTGCGCATTGGACAAAATATTTTCGCGAATCGCACGTCTTAAACAAGCCGAAGTGTAAAAATTGTTGGGCAAAATTTTTCTGCAGTGGCGGTTGTCACGCAAACGCGGATTTATTTCACGACGACATCAGAGAGCCTTACGAAATCGGTTGCGAAATTCAAAAAAAGCGGCTGGAGTGCGCAATTTATATTCAAGCGTTAGTTGCCGATCGTTAGTCTTCAAATTTTTTTCCAACAACTGACAACTGATAACTGCCAACTGACAACTATTTTAATCTTGCAAGGCGAATTGTTTTTGTGATAAAATACGCGGGCTATGAGAATAATAACCGGCAGGGCGAAAGGTCTTAAACTGAAAACGCCCGCAAATTTTTTGACACGCCCCACAAGCGACCGCGTAAAAGAATCGCTGTTCAACATTTTGAGCGGAATGAAAGATTTTTCGGAAGTCGAAAGCGTTTTGGATATTTTCGCGGGAACGGGTGCGCTCGGGCTTGAAAGTTTATCGCGCGGAGCAAAGTCGGCAGTTTTTATCGACAACGCAACGGCAGACTTAATTTCAGAAAATATTCGCCGTGCCAAGTTTGAAAATTTTTGCAGGGTTTTTCGCGGAGATTTTCAAAAAATCTTGAGAAAAATTTCTCGGCAAGCCTTGAAGTTCGATTTAATTTTCAGTGACCCGCCTTATGCAAAAAATTTTTCGCAGGCGACGATAAATTTAATTTCGGAGCTTGAACTTTTAAAAAACGACGGACTTTTAATAATCGAACACGGCGCGGGCGAAATTCTCGAACTGCCGCAAAATTTAACCTTAATCAGAAAAACATCTTACGGACATACGACGGAAATTGAATTTTTCCAAAAACTGACTTGAAGGGAGCATCATAATGAAAAAAGCGATTTGCACGGGAACTTTTGACCCCGTGACGAACGGACATGTTGATATTTTTGAGCGGGCGGCTCAACTGGTCGACGAATTGATTGTCTGCGTCTTTGCGAATAAAAGAAAAACTACTTTGTTCAGCAAAGATGAGCGCGTCGATTTACTGCGCGAGGCGACTTTGCACATCGACAATTTGACGGTCGATGCCTGCGACGGGCTTGTTTCGGATTACATAAAAGAACACGACATAAATATCATAATTCGCGGTCTTCGTTCCGCCGGTGATTTTGAGTACGAATACAATCAGGCGCAGATGAATACGCACCTTGCGCCCGGCACGAATACGATTTTTTTGTTGACATCGCCGGAATTTTTATTTATAAGTTCTTCGGCGGTTCGTGAACTTGCGCAGTTCAAAGGCGACGTTCATGGAATCGTTCCCGAATGCGTGGAAATCGCGATTAAATCGAAATTTAAGGATTAAAATTTTTTTTATTTCGCACAAAAAATTTGCAAAGGAGGTTTGCCTATGGCTGTGCGTGATACACTGAACAAAATAGAAAATCTTGTGGCGGGGGCTTCGCATTTGCCGCTGACCGGTAAAGCCTTAATCGACGAGGAAGATTTGGTTCACCTGGTGGAAGATCTTCGGCAGGATTTACCGCAGGAGCTCGAACACGCGGAAAAAATCATGCGCGAAAAAGATCAGATAATTCAAGGCGCACAACAAGAGGCAGACAAAATAATCAAGCAGGCGCAAATGCAAGCCGAACAGCTTGTGGACGAAAATGACGTTGTAATCAAGGCGCGGGAAAAATCTCGAATGGTTTTGAGTAACGCGCAGGCGCAGGAAGCGGAAATTATGGAACGTACGCGCCGACAATCTCAACAACTTCAAGACGACGCGGACAGATACGCCAATCAGGTTTTTGATCAGCTCATCGCTCACGTCACGAATACTTTTCAAGGTGTGCAGGCGGCGGAGGCAGGTTTGGAACAAGCTCGGCAGATTCTTCAACAGGCAAAAATGCAAATGAATCAACAATCCGCGCAACAACAATACGCTTACGCTCAACAAACACAGCAATACGAATCACCGCCGCCCGGTTACAATCAACCTCAACAATAAAAAATAAATCCCTCCTCTGCGGAGGGAAATTTTATAATGAAAATAAACATCACAAAAATTTTTAACGGGAGGAATTTTTTTTGAGGATTAACGGAGCACAGGCACTTTTGGAATGCCTGAAAAAAGAAGGAGTTGACTTGGTATTCGGTTACCCGGGCGGAGTAGTTCTAAAACTTTACGACGAAATTTATAAAATGAACTTCCCCAACATTCTCACGGGACACGAACAGGGCGCAGTTCACGCGGCGGACGGTTACGCGCGGGCAACGGGTAAAGTCGGTGTTGTTATCGCGACATCGGGACCCGGCGCGGCGAATTTAATCACGGGAATTGCGACGGCAAATATGGATTCCGTGCCAATCGTCTGCATTACGGGACAGGTTGCAAATCCCGCAATCGGCAAGGATTCTTTTCAAGAAGTCGACGTTTGCGGAATTACCACGCCGATAACCAAGCACAATTATTTGGTTAAAGACGTGAACGAATTGCCGCGAATCATCAAAGAGGCTTTTTTTATTGCGCGGACGGGAAGACCCGGACCCGTTTCCATTGACATTGCGGCGGACGTCTTCAACACGGAATTCGAATTTCAATATCCCGACAACGTGAATTTGCGCGGTTACAGCGGGAAAAATGAAGGCGACGCGAATCAAATTGACGAAGTTGTCAAAGCCGTTGAAAGTTGCGAAAGACCTTTAATTTTTGTCGGCGGCGGAGTTATTTCTTCCGACACTTCCGAAGAAGTTCGACAGATTTTAAAGCGTCTGGGCTGTCCCTGCACGTCGACGATTATGGGACTCGGTTGCATTGAGCCGGACAGAAAGGGTTATCTCGGTTTCGCGGGAATGCACGGCAGTTACGGCGCGAATATGGCAATTCAAAATTGCGACCTGTTAATTTGTATCGGAATGAGATTTTCGGACAGGGTGACGGGCAGAGTTGCGGACTTTGCGCCGAATGCGAAAATTGTTCATTTTGAACTTGACCCCGCCGAAGTCAATAAAAATGTTCAAGTCGATTATAAAGTTTTGGGAGATTTGCGCTGGAGTCTGCCCATTTTCAAAAATAAATTGAACAACTCGACGACTAATTTTGCGGAAAAATTCAGCGCGTGGAAGGGAAAATGTATTGCGAAGGGTGCGGAACATCCTTTCAGTTACACGGCGGACGGCGATATTATCAAGCCCGGCGCACTTATCACGAAAATCAGCGATCTTTGCGACGAAAAAACTATCGCGGTCACCGATGTCGGTCAACATCAAATGTGGGCGGCTCAATTCTTCAAAACTAAAGCCCCTCGACAATTTCTAACTTCGGGCGGACTCGGGACGATGGGTTTCGGACTTCCCGCCGCAATGGGTGCCAAACTTGCCTGCCCCGATAAAAATGTTGTCCTCTTCACCGGCGACGGCTCGATTATGATGAACATTCAGGAACTCGCGACGATTGCGGATAACGACATTGATATTAAAATTGTCATTGTGCATAATTTTATTTTGGGAATGGTCGGGCAATGGCAGAGACTTTTTTACAATCATCATTACAGCGCGTCTGAATTGAATTTGAAACGCGACTTCATAAAAATCGCCGAAGCTATGGGCGTTCGCGGCTATCGTCTTACAAAAGCCGATGAACTCGAAAACGTTTTGCCGGAAATTTTATTTTCAAAAGGCGCGGCGGTGATTGACGTTTACGTCCCGCAAGATGAAAATGTTCTCCCGATGGTGCCGGGCGGCAAACGTCTTGATCAAATGGTTTTGGGAAATTAAATTTGGGCAGGTGATTTATCAGTGAAAAATTATTTGTTGGCGGTGCTTGTCGATAATAAACCCGGTGTATTGACTCACGTGGCGGGCTTAATCAGTCGTCGCGCTTTTAACATTGAAAGCATTTCCGCAGGTTACACGGAAGAACCTTCCGTCACGCGAATAAATATCGTCGTCAGCGTCGAATCCGAAAACGAACTTGATCAGGTTGTCAATCAGCTCGGCAAACTTATCGACGTGATAAAAATTGTCAACTTGAGCAAAGCCCCGTCGATTGAGCGCGAATTGGTTATGATTAAAGTTAAGGCGACTAAAGAAAATCGCGCGGACTTGGTCAGCGTTGTCGATATTTTCCGTGCGCAAATTGTTGACGTGACGAGCGAAAATATTGTCATCGAACTTACGGGCAGTCAGGGAAAAATTGATGCGATCTGCGAAGTTTTGAGCGATTACGAAATTGTCGAAATTGCGCGGACGGGTGCCATTGCACTTTCACGCGGCCCGATTCCCGTCAAAAAAATGTGATTTTAGATCGACAGTTAATCAGATCAATAGTTTTTTCTGTCGATCTGACCATCTGACAAACTGTCGATCTGATAAAACTTGACAGAGTTATTAAACGTTATAAAATAGTCAAAAAATTTTCTAAGGGAGCGAATGAAATGGCTGATATTAAATTCGTTGAGACGAAGAATTTAAAAGAAAAACCCGACGTTTCAAAAATCGGATTCGGCACGCATTTTACGGATTATATGTTTGTTATGGATTACAACCCGCAGGACGGCTGGCACGACGCGCGAATTGTCCCGCACGGAAATATTTCGATGGATCCGGCGAATGCGACTTTGCATTACGGGCAGGCAATTTTTGAGGGAATGAAGGCCTATCGCAATCACGGCAAGGCAGTCATTTTCCGCGCGACCGATCACCTTAACCGACTGAATAATTCCGCGCGAATTTTGGACATTCCGCAACTTCCTTTCGACACGATTCACGAAGGTTTGTTAAAACTTATCGACATTGAAAAAGATTGGATTCCTTCCGAAAAAGGTCAGAGTTTATACATTCGTCCTTTTGTCTTCGCGACTGATGAGGTTTTGGGCGTTTCAGTCAGCAAAAAATATAAATTTATGATAATTCTTTCGCCCGTTGCCGCGTATTATGCTCACGGTTTCGCGCCGGTAAAAATTATGGTTGAGTCCGAATATGTTCGCGCAGTTCGCGGCGGACTCGGTGCGGCAAAAACTCCCGCCAATTATGCCGCAAGTCTTCACGCGGGTTTGGTTGCTCACGATAAAAATTATGATCAAGTTCTTTGGCTCGACGGCGTGGAAAGAAAATATATTGAAGAAGTCGGCTCGATGAACATTCTTTTCAAAATTAACGGCGAAGTTATCACGCCTTCGCCCAAACTTCAAACTTCGATTCTCGACGGAATCACTCACCGCACCGTTATGGAAGTTGCGAAAACTTGGGGAGTGCCCGCCGTTGAAAGAAAAATTTCAATCGACGAAGTTATTCAAGCTTACGAAAATGGCACTCTTGAAGAAGTTTTCGGCTCGGGAACTGCGGCAGTTATTTCACCTGTCGGCGTGCTCGAATACAAAGGCAAAGAATACGTCGTCGGCGGCGGAAAAATCGGCGACTTTGCTCAAAAAATGTATGATTACATTGAGGGCTTGCACATCGGCGAAGTTGAAGACAAATTCGGTTATATTGAAGTTGCGGGAAAATATTGAAACTCTTTTAACAAAAAATTCAGCGGAGGTCTTCGCGACCTCTATTTTTTTATAGGACGGAGGAAATTTAATGTCCAGATTATTTGGGACTGACGGAGTGCGCGGAGAGGCCAACAGCGAACTGAAACCTGAATTGGCGTATCGGCTCGGACGGGCGGCAACTTTATTTTTCGGCAAACGCTCTGAAGACAAGCCGAAAATTTTAATCGGACGCGATACAAGAATTTCCGGCGAAATGTTGGAGTCGGCTTTGATGGCGGGAATTTGTTCGGCGGGCGGCAGGGCAATTTCCGCGGGAATCATTCCAACGCCCGGAATTGCTTACCTCGTCAAAGAACTTCACGCGGCGGCGGGAGTCGTTATCAGCGCGTCTCATAATCCTTTTTACGACAACGGAATTAAATTTTTCGGCGGCGACGGTTATAAACTTCCCGATGCCGTCGAAGATGAAATTGAAAAAATCGTCCGCGAAATTGAAACGAAAGATAATTTTTCTCGGCCAACCGGCGCAAAAATCGGCGACATCGAATATCGCCACGACTTGATAAAAAATTATATCGACTTCGTTACCTCTACGACTTCGGAAAAATTCGTCGGAATGAAAATTGTTTTGGACTGCGCGAACGGTGCGGCTTATGAAACTATGCCCGCAGTTTTGAAAAATCTCGGCGCGGAAGTTGTTTTGATGAACGCAAAGCCGAACGGAATCAACATTAACGACAACTGCGGTTCTACTCATATAGAAAATTTGCGGCTGGAAGTTTTGCGGCAAAAGGCAAATATCGGAATTGCTCACGACGGCGACGCTGACAGGTGCCTCGCTATTGACGAGGACGGGAATTTAATCGACGGCGATCATATTTTGATTATGTGCGGAAAGTTGATGATGGACGCGGGAAATTTGCCGAATAACACGATTGTCACAACTGTTATGGCGAATATCGGATTCGGGCAGGCGTGGGAAAGTTTCGGCGGAAAATTTGAAGTCACCGCCGTCGGCGACAGGTATGTTTTAGAAAATATGCGCAAAAACGGTTACAAAATCGGCGGGGAACAGTCGGGACACATTATTTTTTCGGACTACTCGACGACGGGCGACGGACTTATTACCGCTCTGCAAATTTTAACCGCCATGAAAAAAACCGGTAAAACTGCCGCCGAACTCAACAAGATGATGACGACTTTCCCGCAAGTTTTAATTAACGTCAGAGTTGAAAATAAAGAGGCTTGCAAAAATTCCGATGAAATTAAACGCGCAATCGCCGAAGGTGAAGAAGAACTCGGCGCGAACGGCAGAATTTTGGTAAGACCGTCGGGGACTGAACCTTTGATCAGAGTTATGGCGGAAGGTCCGAATAAATCGCAACTCGAAAGAATTTGCAACAAAATCGCGGCGGAAATTGAAAAAATCAGTTAGAAGGGAGTTTTTTAAATGGAAGTTGCAGGAATGAAACCCGATGAAGAAATTATTTCCTTCACTCGTAACGAATGGAAACATTTATTGGACGAAATTGAAATGCGCGGAGTGAAAAAAATTTCCCAATGCATAAACAACGCACGTTATCTTGCGAAACTCGACCGCGCGGACGAACAAATCAAAAACGGTCAAGTTATCACGTTCAAAAATTTTGAAGAGTTTGAGGCAATGACCAATGCTTAGTTTTACAGATGACGGCTGGAAAGAATATTCGGAGTGGGAGGACGAAGACAAAAAAACTCTCAAAAAAATTAAAAAACTTATCAAAAGTATTTCGCGTGACGGCGCAATGGAGGGCGAAGGCAAGCCTGAAAAATTAAAGGGTGAAGTCGATAAGTATTCGCGCAGAATTGATGAAAAAAATCGCCTCGTTTATATCGCAACGGCGGGAAATTGTACGATTACTTCTTGCAGAGGTCATTACGAAGACGATTAAAAATTTTAAACTCAAATATTTTTTGTCGAAAGGAGTTTTTAAAATGGAAGTTGCGGGAATGAAACCCGATGAAGAAATTATTTCCTTCACTCGTAACGAATGGAAACATTTGTTGGACGAAATTGAAATGCGCGGAGTGAAAAAAATTTCCCAATGCATAAACAACGCCCGTTATCTCGCGAAACTCGACCGCGCGGACGAAGAATTTTCTAAAGGCGCGGGAGTTACTTTGACTTGGGAAGAGGTGATGAATTTTTAAATGCCAAATGTATGGTTTCAAAACGATTCTCTAAATGATTTTATGCATTGGGCTCATAACGACAGAAAAACTTTGGATAAGGTAAAACGTTTGCTCGATGATATTGAGCGAAACGGTGCGGATAAGGGTATAGGCAAACCTGAACGTTTGAAACATCAACCCGGCTGGAGTCGTCAAATTGATAAAGAACATCGTTTATTTTATGAAGTTGAAGAAAATGTTATAAAAGTCAAATCTTGCAAGGGTCATTACGACGATTAAAAAATTTTTAAACTCAAATATTTTTTTGTCGAAGGGGAAATTTAAGAACTTGTTTACACAAGTTCAGTGGTCAGTGAACAGTGGTCAGAAGTTAGGGAAAAATTCCTGCAACCTGTCCACTATCTGCTAATCACCGGTTCTAAATTTTCCTCTCGATTTTTATTGTAATTAACGGAGGTTGTTATTTTGTTTAATGATGAGGAACAAACTTTTGTACCGCTCGACTTATCGACAGTCGAAAACCCTGAAGAAAAAATTTTCAAAGATTTAAACCCTCAACAGGAGACGGCGGTAAATTGCCTTGAGGGACCGCTTTTGGTTATGGCGGGCGCGGGCAGCGGCAAGACAAAAGTTTTGACGTGCAGAATCGCGAATTTGTTGGCGAAGGGAGTTTCTCCCTACAAAATTTTGGCGATAACTTTCACGAATAAAGCCGCCAACGAAATGAAAACTCGCGCAGAAAAACTTATCGGTGCGCCGGCGAAAAATGTTTGGCTCAGCACTTTCCATTCTTTTTGCGCAAGAATTTTGCGTTACGAAATCGAAGTCACCGGCGTTTACAAAAAAAATTTCGTCATTTACGATACCGGTGACAGTCAAGCCTTGATCAGAGAGTGCGTCAAACAACTCGGCCTCGACATAGAAAAATTTTCCAACGTCTCAAACAGAATTTCTGACGCGAAAAATAATCTCTACGATGCCGCGCATTATCGCGAATATATTTCCCTCCGCGATAAAATTTCAGACTTCGACAGAGATGTTGTCGCGATTTATGAGCTTTACGAAAAAAAATTGATTGAAAATAACGCGCTTGATTTCGACGACTTAATTATGGTTACCGTAAAAATGTTTCGTGATTATGAAGACGTTTGCGAAAAATATCAGGAAAAATTTCAATACATTTTAATCGACGAATATCAAGATACGAATATGGCGCAATATATTTTGACGAAGTATCTTGCGGCGAAGCACCAAAATATTTGCGTGGTCGGCGACGCGGATCAATCGATTTACGGCTGGCGCGGCGCGGATATGAAAAATATTTTGAACTTTGAGCAGGATTATCCCAACGCAACAGTCATAACTCTTGAGCAAAATTATCGTTCGACGCGTTATATTTTGGCGGTGGCAAATTCTTTAATTCAAAATAATCTCAACCGCAAGGAAAAAAATCTTTG
The DNA here is from genome assembly GCA_905236725.1 of uncultured Selenomonadaceae bacterium. Classification (GTDB taxonomy): domain Bacteria; phylum Bacillota; class Negativicutes; order Selenomonadales; family Selenomonadaceae; genus Quinella. The sequence goes on from CAJOCT010000039.1 coordinate 15,099, forward strand.
GACGGAAAACGAACAGGGCGAAAAAGTCAAAGTCATTCATTGCCTTTCAGACAGGTCGGAGGCGGCTTTTGTCGCAAAAGAAATCCGTCGCCTTGTCACGAAAGAAAATTATCAATATAAAGACATCGCCATTCTTTACCGCACAAATGCACAGTCGCGCGTCTTGGAAGAAAAATTTATGCAGTCGGAAATTCCCTACGCCATCATCAGCGGACTGAAATTTTATGACAGAAAAGAAATTAAAGATATTTTGGCTTACCTGCGCTTGGTTTTAAATCCTTACGATCATATCAGCTTGTTGAGAGTCGTCAACGTGCCTCGACGCGGTTTGGGACCGATAAATATGAATCGACTTTTAACTTTTGCCGAACAAAAAGATATTCCGCTCTTTGAAATAATCGTCAATCCCGATTTGCTTTACAGCGTGCCGCAACTTTCCCCGAAGGCAAAACAAACTTTGCAGGAGTTCGCGGCATTAATTCTCAGCTTTTCTTCGCCAAACAAACATTACGGGCTTGTTGAGCTTATAAACGCGGTTTTGGAGGAAACGGGTTATCTTGCGTCGCTCAAAGAGGGCGAGGACGCGGACAAGCCGGAAAATATCGCGCGAGTGGAAAATTTAGATTCCTTTGTCAACAGCGCGGCGGAGTTTGCGGAATCAAACCCCGACGCAAGTTTGGAAGATTTCTTGAATCACGTCGCTTTGTTGACTGATTTGGATTCCGTCGAAGAAGATGAAGAATCGCGCGTTTCGCTTATGACGGTTCATTCGGCGAAAGGCTTGGAGTTCCCCGCAGTTTTCGTCACCGGCGTTGAAGAAGGTCTTTTCCCTCATTCAAATTCGCTGATGGAAATGGACAAGTTGGAGGAAGAACGCCGCGCCTTTTATGTGGCAATCACCCGCGCCCAAAAACGTTTATACATTTCTGCGGCGTGCGAAAGAAAAACTTTCGGCAGAAGTTACGACGCGACAATGTCCAGGTTTATAAAAGAACTTCCGCTTGACTGCGTGGACAGCATTTCCGAACACCATTCCGGCGGCGCACTTTACGGCAAGAGCGCGGCGGCTCAGCGTGCTCACAATCTTTATCTGAAGGAGCGCGGATTTTCTCTTCCTGTCGCGCCTCAAGAATCTGCAACCGTTTTGCCTTCGCCGAAAAAAGAAACTCGCCCCGCGATTGATTGGCAAGTCGGCGACAAGGCCTCACACAAAAAATTCGGTGTCGGTACCGTAATGGAAATTAACGGCGATTCTTTGACGATTCAGTTTGCAAATCCCGAATACGGTCACAAAATTTTAAAAGCCGGTCGCGCACCGATTGAAAAAGTTTAATTTCTTTATTTACGACGTTGAAAAAATTTTTTCAGCGTCAATTTTTTTTTGAACGGAGTTGATATTTTGAATTTTCCGCAATGTAAAATAATTTTTCCCGAAAACTTGCCTGAAAAAGAAATTTTATTTATCGGCGGAGGAAAATTTCCCGGCGAAAAATATTTTCTTCAGCTTGCCGAAAATCGAGAAATTTTTTGTATCGACAAGGGAATTGAGCTTTGTCATAAGCTGAACATCTTGCCGAAAATTTTAATCGGCGATTTTGACAGCGCAAATAAAATTTCTGTCGATTGGGCGAAAAAAAATAATATTCCGATTAAACGTCACCCCGTCGAAAAAGATTTTACCGATACGCAACTTGCGATAAATTTTGCGGAAAGGTCGGAGGAAAATTTTTCTGCGGTGATGGCGGGGGTTTTCGGCGGAAGGGTTGACCATCTTTTCGGCAATATTTTCACCTGCGCAAATTCGACGAAAAAATTTTTTCTCGCGGACGATAAAGAAATTATTTTTTATTTGAACGGCGGCGAACTTGCAGAAATTCATTTAAAAAAAATTCCGCTTGCCGTTTCGCTTCTGCCGATTTCAAAAATTTGCGAAGGCGTGACGACTGAAAATTTGCATTGGGAATTAAATAACGCCGAACTTTTGCAAAATTTCCCCAACGCCGTCAGCAATCGCGCCGAATCTTCCGAAATAAAAATAAGCATCGAGCGCGGAAAGTTGGCAATTTATTTTTGTTTTGAAGAAAAAAATTTTTAATCCGCAACAAAAAAACTCCCGACACAAATTTTTTGTATCGAGAGTTTTTTTTATTCAGTGTGAAAAATTATTTTGATCCGCCGACAATCGCTTTACGAACCAAATCGACGGGAATAATTGTAATCGCCATCGCAATGACAAAAATCCATTCGCTTGCGGTCAAGCCGAAACAACGCAAGATAACGTCGCCGAAATAAGTCATAATCACTTGAACGACGACGATAATTCCCATAACGCGCAAAAATCCGGGGTTGCCGCTGATGTTGTCGAAAAGATTCATTCTGTCAGTTCTCGCATTAAACGCATTGAAGACCGCCATAAAAATGAAGAACGCGAAATAACCCGTCAGCACGTAAACGCTGTCCCCGCCGAAAGTGAAAGTAATTCCCTCGGGGTTTACGTCGCGGAAGTGGTCGCGTGAAAAATCCGTGAGCAGGAAAACCAAACTCATCGCGAAACACCAAAGTGAGCCGGTACCGATCGCGCTGAACATATATTTGTTGATAATTTTTTCGTCGCGCTTTTTCGGCTCTTCTTCCATATACCTGTCAAGCGCGGGTTCTCCGCCGAATGCCAACGCCGCAAGAGTATCCATAACCAGGTTGACCCAGAGAATTTGCGTAATCGAAAGCGGATTTTCCAAACCCAACAGCGGACAGACGAAGGAAATTAAAACCGCGCCGACGTTTATTGTCAGCTGGAAAATGATAAATTTACGAATCGAATTGAAAATTGTTCTGCCGTACAAAATTGCCTTGCCGATTGATTTAAAATTGTCGTCGAGGATAACAATTTCGCTGGCTTCCTTCGCAACTTCCGTGCCGCCGCCCATTGCAAAGCCGACATCAGCTTTTTTCAGCGCGGGCGAATCGTTTACGCCGTCACCTGTCATACCGACAACCAAATTCAATTCCTGCGCGATTCTCACAAGACGACTTTTATCAGTCGGCAACGCGCGGGCAATAACTCTGATTTTCGATAATTTTTGCTTGACTTCTTCGTCGCTCATCTCATTGAGTTCGGCACTCGTCATGACAATCGCGTCGGGAATTTCAATCAAGCCCGCCTCTTTCGCGATAGCCTGCGCAGTTTCTTTTCTGTCGCCGGTTATCATAACGACTTGAACGCCGGCTTGATGAACCTGCTCAATAGCTTTAATCGCGTCGGGACGAACGTCGTCGCGAATACCCGTTACGCCGACAAAAGTCAAACCGCTGTCGGGAATATTGCCGTCTTTAACTTCGCCGTCATAAGTCACGAGAGCAAGTGTACGAATTGCGCGGTTGGCAAGCTCGTCGATTTTCGCGTTGATTGCGTCAACGGATTTAAGCGGCTGTTTATTTCCCTGCGCGTCGTAATAATAAGAACATTTATCC
>CAJOCT010000040.1 GCA_905236725.1 uncultured Selenomonadaceae bacterium
ACAATCATTCCCGTGCCGACAATCGCAAGTTTCATAAAAATTTTTCCTCCTCACAAAAAAACAGTGTCCCTCATTTGAGAAACACTGTATCGAAAAAATTTATATTTGTCAAAATTATTTTCAGTAGTCTAAAACGTAAACCGTGACATTGCGACGACCGAATCTCATTGCTTCGGAATAACTTTCCATGCAAAGATCGATTCTGTAGCCGTAAATCGCACCGCCGGTGTCAGCCGCAACCGCTTCACCATAGCCCGGAATATAAAGACGAGTCCCGAGAGGAATAACGCTCGGATCAACCGCCGCCACTCCGTAAGTTGCGGGAATGCCCGTAGCAGTGATCCCCGCGCCGTTTCCGTCACCCGGCAAATACGCGCTTGCTTCCATCGACATAACTGCCGCATAACCGATTCCGTCGTCTATCGCTTCTATTTTTTCCTCCAGCGCGACCTCTTCTACAGGGAGAACCGTTGCAACTTTTGTTACCGCAGGTTCAGTCGGAGTCTCAGCTTCTACCGACTCGCCTGCATCGCGCGAAGTATCTTTAATTTCAGTTTTTTCTTCAATCTGTGCCGCTTCGGAAGGTACTTGCTCCACCTCCGTTACTGCGACGGTTTCTGCGGACTGGATTTCACCAACCTGACTTGTGAAACCCGTATTCAACGCCGCAAATCCTGCAAGCATAAGGCACAGAGCATATTTTTTCTCATTCATACCTAATTTTTCAATAATCTTACGCTTCATCATTCCGCTGCTTAACACGACCCATCCGTGTTCCAGAGCCACCGATTTTTTCCAGAGCCACCGATTTTTTCAAATCGACTTGATGCCTCGGAGCAGCCTTCCCCCTTTCAAGCTCAAGGATAATTTTTCTTACGGGGTGTATTATGCCACTTCCGAATGAAATTGTTATGAAAAAGAAAAAACTTTTACAATTTGATTTCATAAAAGACCGCCGAAAGCGCATTCCGGCGGGAAAAAATTTTTTTTTGAAATTAAATTTTTTTTGCAGACAAAATTATTTTCCGGTGTAGCGATAAACTTCAATCCAGCCGCGCCCTTGAGCGGGATAGCAGTCAATTTCACCGCCTTGATCTCCCGTTTCGTAACGACCTTTGCCCGTCGGATTATTCACGCCGCGAGCCTCAACCGTGTAACCGCCGCCCGCATAAATTGCAACGTGATGACGCGGAATGTTCAAAATATCGCCGCGCATTAAATTATCTTTCACTTCGTTCCAATAATATTTCGTAAAGCCGCCGAGTTTCTGCAAATCTTCCCAAATCGTATCAGCGTCGCCGGAATATTGCCGCCCGTTGTAACGGCTGTAATATTTCGGATTGGTTTTTTGCCAGACGGAAATTATATCAAAACCGCCGTGAGTGAAGGCGTGATAGACAAGCGACGAACAATCATAGTCGGGACCTTCGCGCGAGCCGGTGTAAGGATTGGCGGGAGTTGCATTAACTGCGCCTTGAGAATAGCCGCATTTCGGATCGTTTGCAATTTCAATCGCCCACTGAACAGCTTTTTCAACGCGAGGATCGGGGGCAACTGTGTCACTTCCTGCGGCGGCTGAAAAATTTGCGCTCATAAAAAAACCTCCCGAAATAATCAACGCAATTAAAAATTTTTTCATTTCGTCACCAGTTTATAAAATTTTTTCTTGCCTTTGCGAACAATCGCCGCGCCGTCAGAAAAATCTTTTTCCGTGAAAATGAAATCCGCGTCAGAAACTTTTTCGTCGTTGAGCGTCAAGCCGTTTTGCGCGATAAGCCTGCGACCTTCCGCCTTCGACTCAAGAATTTTTGCGCCTGCCAAAACGTCCAATAATTTTTTTCCGATCGCGTCAACTTCAAAAGTCGGCATATTTTCGGAACTTTGACCGCTGAAAATTTCTTGCGCAGATTTTTCCGCAGATTTCGCCGCCTCTTCGCCGTGAACAAGTTTCGTAACTTCGTAAGCGAGAATTTTTTTCGCCTCGTTAATCGCGCTGTCTTTCAAACTGCTCAAGCGATTTACTTCGTCCATCGGAATGAAAGTTAAAAGCGAAAGGCAAGTTTTAACGTCAGCGTCGTCAACATTTCGCCAGTACTGATAAAAATCGTACGGAGAAACTTTTTCCGCGTCCAACCAAAGCGCACCGCCCGCAGTCTTGCCCATCTTCGAGCCGTCGCTTTTCGTCAAAAGTTTATTCGTCAAGCCGAAAACATTTTTGCCCGTCTTTCTGCGAACAAGTTCAACGCCAGCGATAATATTCGACCATTGATCATCTCCGCCAAGTTCCATTTCGCAGTTGTAATCTTTGTTGAGTTTGTAAAAATCGTACGCCTGCATGACCATGTAATTAAATTCCAGGAAAGTCAGACCTTTTTCCCAACGCTGTTTATAGCATTCCGCCGCCAGCATTCTGTTTACGGTGAAATGGTGACCGACTTCGCGCAGAAGGTCGATATAATTTAATTTTCTCAACCAATCGCCGTTGTTGACCATTAACGCCTTGCCGTCAGAAAAATCTATGAAGCGCGAAATTTGCTTTTTGAAACATTCGCAGTTATGTTCGATAATTTCGTCAGTCAAAACTTTTCTCAAATCCGAACGACCGGAAGGATCGCCAATAGTTCCCGTGCCGCCGCCGACTAAGGCAATCGGGCGATGTCCCGCGCGTTGCATGTGAGCCATAACCATCAGCGCGATAAAATGCCCCGCGTGCAAACTGTCCGCCGTCGGGTCAAAACCGATGTAAAACGTCACGGATTTTTCACCGAGCATTTTTCTGACAACTTCTTCGTCAGTGCACTGCGCAATAAATCCGCGTTCCTTCAAAGTGTCAAAAACATTTTTTTCAGCCAAAAAAACTCTCTCCTTTAAAAAAATATTTGCCATTATATCAGACGAAAAAAAAAAAATCACCTTACAAAAATTTTTTAATCTGATTTTCATGACAAGAAAAATTTTTTCGAGTACAATCTGCATGAAAAAATTTCTTAACTTTATTTGACGGAAGGGTGGAAAAATGAAAAAGTTATTTTTGCTCGTTGCAGTTTTCGCGCAGGTTTTTTTAATAAATTTTGCAAGCGCGGTTGAGATAATCGATAAGCCCTTGCCTTGGTCGGAAAATCGCGAAAGACTTACTCGCGAATACGCCGAAGAACATTACGGGCTTTCACAAACTGAAATCATTCCTCAAGCCGTTGTCGTTCACTGGACGGCGGGATCAACTTGGGAATCGGCTTATCAAATTTTTTACGATGACACGCTTGAAGAAGACGGCTGGGTCAATGTTTCATCGCAGTTTTTGGTTGACAGGGACGGGACGATTTTTAGATTGATGCCGGAAAATAAATTGGCGCGTCATGCAATCGGTTACAACTGGTGCGCAATTGGAATTGAAAATGTCGGCGGAGTGAACGGCGTTGAAGATTTAACGGACGCTCAACTGCAGTCAAATATTTTTTTGATAAGATACCTTCATGAAAAATATCCGACGATAAAATTTGTTTTCGGGCATTATCAACAAGTCGAGGCGCGGGAAAGCGGTCTTTATATCGAAAAAGTTCCCGATTATTTTGCGGGAAAACCCGATCCCGGAAAAATTTTTATGCAAAGTTTAAAAGACGTTTTGGAAGGTGACGGATTAAAATTTTTCCCTATTTAAAAAGTTTTTTTAATAAAAAAGTTTTTTAAGAACTTACTTTTCTTTGAGCCGCCAATATAGTGATTAGTGGGTAGTGGACAGGTTACAGGAATTTTTCCCTGACCACTGTCTGCTGACCACTGTCCACTAATTTCATCACGCTCACTAGGCGGGCAGGTGCGCGCGTCCGTGCGCACCGGGGATTACTATAGAAAACTTAAGCTGTGGATACGTCTTCTAGAAATTTTTTCACCAAAAAGCGCCGAGAAGCGTGGGGAGGAAAGGCGCCAAATCCTTGCTTGAGTTTTTATAAATCGAACGTTGTAATTAAAATATCGGGCAAACGGTTGTAGCTTAAGCTTTAAGGCACTCGATAATGGGAAACCTCAATGTTGCATTTTGCAGGGCTGAAGTCAACCAGCCGAACGCGGTGGAGAAATCTAACTGCAAGCCCCCAACGTGGGGTAGTTGACGCAAATAAAAAAACCCGCTCATTCGATGCGGATTTTTTTTTGGAAAATTTTTTAATCGTTGCGGATAAAATCTTGAATCGTTAATTTTTTCTTGGCGGCAAGTTCGCCAATCGGCTTATTTACGGGAATTTCTATTGTGTTAATCGACTCAAGCTCTTGTCCGTCGTGCGTACGCAAAATAACTTCGAGGGAGTCGCCGTCAAAAATCGAGTCGGCAAAATCGGCGGGGTGACCGTTTACCGTGATTGTAAAAGTCATTCTGCTTTTTGAGTCGGGAGCCTTGAAGTTCACGCCCAAAAGCGCGTCGCTTACGGTGACGGAATTTTTTTCTGTCTTGCTGTATTCGATAACCGCGTCGTCGGTTACAATCGTGTTCATCGTGGCGGGGCGTCCGTTGACAACCAAATCGATTTTCGCGGTCGTCGGAATCTCAAATTCTTCGCCGTTAAAAATAATTTTCACCGTCGAGTTAATCCCCGAAATATTTATCACGTCGGCAACCTTCGGGCTGTCCTTCGCAATGTATTCGATACTGTCGCCGGCTTTTATCGGCAGAGAAATTTTTACGGGGCTTTCGTCCAAAAAAATTTCGGGCGTGCAGGTGTAATGAGTTCGTCTGCCGTTGAGCTTGTAAAAAATTTTTTTGCCGGTAGGAGGATAACCCGCCAAGCGCAAAACTTCGCCCACAGTTCTCGGCGAAAGAGTTTTAATTTCGTCGCCGTCTTTTAAAATCCGCGTCGCCAAACTTACCTCGTCGTTGACAGTAACTTTCGGGGTGACGACTTCTTCTTTGCCGTTAATTTTTACCGAAAAACTCGGGTCAAGCGTCACAATGTCGCCAAGTTTGAGCGTCGGAGTTTTACCGTCCTCGCCGCGTTCAACGTTGATCGTGCTGTCATTGGCGATTTTTGTTTCAAGAGTCGCGCTCTCTCCGTCCAAAGTCAATTTCGCGGGAGTTCCCATACTACCGGGAAAAACTTTTTTTTCGCCGTCAATCGTAACCATCAAACCGAGTCCGGGCTTGCCGTTCAATTTTTTTAGCTGAATACCCGCCGTCAAAAGTGCGTCGCTTACAGTCAATTCGCGGAAATGAAAAAGGCTGTATTCGGAATTATTAACATAAACCGTCAAGAAATGCAGGGTATTGCTTGAAGCGATTTTCAAAATTCCCAGCGGAGTTACGGCATCGGGTGAGCAAAGTTCTTTCGGAATACTCGTCACGCCGTCAATAACATCGGGTCTGCGAACGCCGACGCGCGTTTCGGGAATGTTCAAGGCTTCGGCAACGTATTTTTGCAAGTTCGGAGTCATTGCGCCACCGCCTACCAACATCACGGCTTGAGGAATTTCGCCGCCGTTGAGATCGTAAACAGTTTTTGCAATCGCACCGGCAAGACCTGAAATATTTTCCGCAATCGAGGCGACAATTTCCCGCGCCGTCAAATTGTGACTGCCGCCCAAAATGTCGTTGAATTTTGAAGTTTCGCCCATCGCGGCTTTTCTTTTGACTTCTTCGGCAACATTGAAGTCGAGCAAAAATTTTTGGCTCAAGGCTTCGGTAATTTCATCGCCCGCAACAGGCACCATTCCATAAGCGATAACGGAACCGTTTTTTGTAATCGCAACGTCAGAAGTTCCCGCGCCGATGTCGACCAAAACCAAATTTAAATGGCGCATTGTCGGCGGAATCAAAACATTTATCGCGGCAATCGGTTCAAGCGTCAACGCTTTCATTTCGAGTTTTGAATAAGTCAACGCGCTTTGCATTGAGTCGATAACTTGACGCGGCAGGAAAGTCGCGATAACTTTTGCCTTTGCAATTTTTCCGCGCTGTCCGACCAAAGATTTTAATCTGATTCCGTCGAGTTCGTAACTTATCACGCTGAAACCGACACAATAATAACTTGTCGCCGCAGTTTGAGATTCGGCAAGTTGAGACTGCGCAAGTTGAACGCCCGCAAAATCCAAACCGCTTTGTTGCTCGGGAGTGATTATTCCGCGAATTTCACTTTCCGCAACAGCCGTCATCGTATAAAGCGCACGACCCGCCGCCGCAACTGCCGCACTTTTTAACTTGCCGACTTTTTCGCCCAGTGCGTCACGAACTTTATTTATCACGGCGGAAACTTGCGGCACGTCATGAATTTGCCCGTCAAGCATTGCGCGGGTTTGATGTTCTTCGCGATGTGTTGCAATGATAGTTAATTGTCCGCTGTCCTCTTGCTCGGCAACGATTCCGATAACACTTCGCGTGCCGATGTCGAGGGCAAAAAGTTTTTCTCGCCCGTCATTTTTATAATCAATTTTTTCAGGGGAAACAGTTTTTTTTGCAAGACCGCGTTTTGTTTTCGGCGCAGATTTTTTTTCCTCGTCAGAAATTTTTTTTCGTCCGCGCTTGGGCTTTTCTTCGGCGGAGGAAATTTTTTCTTCATCACTTAATTTTTTTCTCGGCATGAAAAATTCACCTCGTCACATTAAAGGTTATTTACGTTATTTCGCGAATTATTCGCAATAATCCTTTAACAGACATTAGAATAAAAAGGCGGTGTTTGAATATTGATCGGAAGCAGAGAGGTTATCACCGGCGGAGATTTTAAGAGAATGATTTCCGGAGCTTACAGCGAATTTTTGTTGGAATATGAAAATATAAACAGTCAGCAGGGTGTCGGAACTTTGCCCGGCACGCACATTTTGCGAACTATGGGCGCGGCGGTTATGCCTTTGTCAGATGCAAAAGATGACAGTATCGGCGGTTTAAGTCGAATGATTGCGACTGCGGCGGTCTTCGGGGCGCGGGGAAATGCCGGAGTAATTTTGGCGCAGATGTTTCGCGGAATCAGTGCGGGACTTGTCGGCAAGTATGACGCAACGGGTTCGGAGTTCGGCAAGGCTTTTCAGTACGGAATTTTATACGCGCAAAGAATGATTCCCGAAAAAAATGAAATTCCTTTCATCACTGTTGCCAAAGCCGTCGCGAAAGGTGCTTATCACGCAGTCAGGGACGGTATGCCCATTTCTGAAATTTTGGAGAAGGCAATAAAAGCCGGTGAACAAGCTGTCGAAATTTCCGGCAAGCACGACGCGGGTGCGCATATCATGTTCAGTTTTTTGAAAGGCTGTTTGAAAGGGCTGGACGGAAATTTTGTTTCCCCTGCCGTGAGTTTGTCACTCGGTTTGGGTATTCATAAAAATATGCCCGATCCGCGAAATGACAGGGTCAGACCTTATTGCGTAAGGTTGCGCGTGAAAAATTCCAAAGCCAGTATCCCCGAACTTGAACGGCAGATGAGAGACCTCAGCAGTTTTTCTATCGTCGAGAGAATGAACGGCGGAGTTGATATTCACCTGCACACGGATCACGTCGGCAAGGCGATTGATCAGGCAATGGGTTGGGGACCTCTGCGCGACGTGAAAATTATCAATATGAGCGAAACACACGCCCTGCCTGCAAATGATGCCTTGATGAATGTTGCGGCGTTGGCGGTTGCAAAAAATTCTGAAGAAGCGCAAAAACTTCAGGACGCAGGCGCATCAATTTTGGTTTCCGGTTCTGAAGAATCTTCGCCGTCACTTGCGGAAATTATCGGCGCGGCTCATTCTGATTTGGCGTCGAGTTATGTTTTGGTTTCTTCAAGTCGGGATTTTCGATTGGTCTTCAAACAGGCAAAAAAACTTCTCGGCAATCGCGTCGAGTTGGTTCTTGCGGAATCTTTTGAAGAAGCCGTAAACGCATTGAAAAAATTTTCGCCCGCTTTAAACGCTGAAGAAAATGCAAAAGTTATGAGCGACAAAAAATAACTCCAGTCTCTGACAACTGAAAACTGAAAACTAACGACTGATAAAGGCTGATAACGATGAAGTTACCGGAATATTTTCGCGACCGCGCGAGGGATTTTGTTGCCCTGCGTTATCCGAATTTTTACGAAAAAATTTATAATCGTCACCTTAAAACGAAAACTCTTGACTGCGGAGAATTTTTAAAAGTTCGGCGCAAAAATCGCACGGATTTTTTTTGTGTCAAAAAAGAATTTGATTTTTCTCTTGCTCTGCCGCTGAATTTCGACTTTGAAGTTGCCGAAAAAAAAGTTGCGGCGGTCATTCATATTTTTTACCCCGAGCTTGCCGATGAAATAAAAAAACTTTTGCTCAACATTCCCGGCAAGGTCGATGTTTTTATTTCCACCGTCAGCAAAGAAAAAAAATCCGCGCTGGAAAAAATTTTTTCGGACTTCGACAAGGGCAAAGTTATCGTGAAAGTTTTTGAAAATCGCGGTCGGGACATCGCGCCGGCTTTTATCGGCTTCAAAAATATTTACGATAATTACGATTTATGTTTGCACCTTCACTCAAAAAAATCTCCGCACGCCTCCAACAGGCTTTTCGGCTGGCGAGATTATCTTTATGAAAATTTGCTCGGCAGTGAAAAAATTATTCGCGGAATTTTTAAAATTATGGAAAATGAAAAAATCGGCGTGGTTTTTCCGCAATATTTCACGCACATCAGACTTTCCAGGCATTGGGGCGAAAATTATCTGATTACGAAAAATATTTTAAAACGCCTCCACATTGAAATCAGCAACTCAAATTTGATAGAATTTCCTTCCGGCTCGATGTTTTGGTTTAAGCCCGCCGCACTTCGCCCGATTTTTGAGAGCGATATAAATTTTTCGGATTTTCCCGAAGAATCCGGGCAAATTGACGGGACTTTTGCTCACGGAATGGAGAGAGCTTTTTTATACATCGCCGAATCAGTCGGCTTTTCTTGGATAAAAACTTGCACGAAAAAAAAAGATGCCGCAAATACCCCCGTCCTTGAATCTTCGACGCAGGAAGAATTGAACGAGAATATAAAAAAAATTTCCCGCTCTGTGCTGAAAACAATTTGCGAAAAAAATTTTCCCGAGTAAATTGCGCTTGGGAAATTTTTTTTTACTCAGAAGTTGTGTTAATAATTGCAGTTATGAAAAATTTGGGGACGGCGCACACGGACGAGTTTTCTTTTAGCGTAGCGTTTACTTTTCTTTGTCGGCACAAAGAAAAGTAACATCTAAAAGAATTTTTATTGAAAAAACTAATCGCTTAAAATTTAAAATTACGAACACAATTACTCAAATTTTTTCTTAAGCCACGCAGTTTAAAATACGATAAAGCAGTTGAAGAGGATTTTCAGATTTTTTATAGAAAGGGTGTGAAAATTTTGAGTGTGTGGAATGTAAATTACGCAACGGATTTAATCGCGAGCATGGCGCAGTTAAATTTTCAAACCGATTCAAACAGCGGTGCGGCGTTAAAAAATGCGGCTCAAGTTTCTTCCGATTACGCAAAAATTTTGTCGGAAAAGATTTCCGAAGTTGAAGAGGCAATGAAAAAAACTCAAGACAATGCCAATAAGCAACAACAAAATTTTTCGAGCGGCTCAAATTCCGCAAAATCGATTGAAACAGTCAAAAGATTTATGCCGGACGGTTCGATAATGATTACGACTTACGAGGACGGCGAAATTTCTTCGCAAGTAAAAAAACGCCCTAACCTTGTGCCGATGCCGGATTATTCTGCGCCGCCCGATGCGTCAGGGCAAGTCGCCACGAAAATAGAGCAACACTTCAGCGCGGCGGATTTGTTGATGATGTTGATGTGATTTGTCGGCAAGGTAAATTTTTGCCTTGAGTATAAAAAATTTTTAACTTCAACAAGGAGGTTATTAACATGGCTGTAGGAACTGTATCAAATGTCGCGTCCATGAATGTCGGTCAGTACGCGATACAAAATCAAAATGTTTCCGGCGCAAATTCTTCGTCCGGTTCTGCTTCAAGTCAGCAATCGACTTCTGCCGGTTCAAACGTCGGCGAGGCTTACTCTGTCGATATTTCCGATGCGGCAAAACAGGCGGCGGCAAATGCCGAGGCTGAAAATGTTGACGGCGCGACCGAAAAAACCAAGGGACTTTCTGCCGATGAGGTTCGTTATCTGCAGGATTCGATTCAGATGAATCAGCAGACCATGCTCAACATGATGATTCAGGCTCTCACCGATTCAAACGACAAACTTCAGGGCTGGCTTGACGAGGGCACGGGAATTTTGAATTTCAACGGCGTGCAAATTGACGCGGCGAGATTCGGAATGCCCGAAGTTGCGACCAATCCCGAAGACGCGGCGAAAGCTGTTTCAGACGAAGGCGAATGGGGAGTCAACGCGGTAGCGACGAGAATTTTTGACCTTGCAAGCACAATCGCCGGCAATGATCCCGAAAAACTTGAGTCAATGCGTGCGGCTGTCGAAGAAGGTTTCAACCAGGCGGGAATCACTTGGAACAACGCAACCGGTTTGGACAAAATGCCCGAAATCACCGAAAAAACTTATAACGAAATTATGAGCCGCTTCGACAAACGCGCAGAAGAGCTTTCCGGTCTCGCGTAAAAATTTTTGTCTTTGGACGTAATTTAAGGGGGTGTGTTCAAAGGGTAATTTTTTCAACAGCCACATTTTTTATCGAGATGATACTTTTCTTTGAACCGCCAAAGAAAAGTAAGCAAAAGAAAGCTCGCCCGCTTCGTTCGCATCACGCTCACTAGGCGGGCAGGTGCGCTCTCCGTGAGCGCGGCTTCAGCAATTAAATTTATGAACACTACTTCTAAAACAAAAAAACTCTTCCGAAATTTTTTCGGGAGGGTTTTTTATTTTATAACTTTAACAAAAAAACCCCCGAATTTTTTCGGAGGTAAAAAATCTTTTTCATCAAAAAAATATTTTACTCAACGCGGATAATGCTTAAAATTTCATCGACGACATCAAGATTTTTCAAAGCGTCTTGAGCCTGCAAAATATTTTTGTGTTTGACTTCGTGAGTGACAACAATAATTTCTGCGTGATCTTCGGGCGCACATTCGGACTGCATGACGGATTTTAAACTGACTCCCGCGTCGCCGAAAGTCGTGGCGATTCTTCCGAGTACGCCCGGTTTATCGTCGACAAGCAAGCGCATATAATAACTTGAAACAGTTTCTTCGACGGGGCAGAATTTTTTATTTTCGTAACAAGTGCAACCGAATCTGCCGACGCTGTTGAGTTGGATACCGCGAGCAATTTCAATAATATCCGAAATGACGGCGGAGGCAGTCGGTTCACCCGCGCCGGGTCCGTAAAACATTGCCTCACCAATCGGCGCACCTTTAACAAAAATCGCATTCAAAACGCCGTTGACCGAGGCAAGCGGATGATTTTTTTCAAGCAGGACGGGATGAACTCTTACGTCAATTCCGAGTTCCGAATCCTTGCCGATTGCCAAAAGTTTCACGACGTAACCGAGTTTTTCGGCGTGAGAAATATCTTGCGGGGTAATTTTCGTAATTCCTTCGACTGAAACATTTTCAAAAGTCACGCGGGAATTGAAAGCGATTGACGCGAGAATTGCAATTTTTCTTGCGGCATCTTTCCCCTCAACATCGGCGGCGGGATTTCTTTCGGCGTAACCCTTCGACTGCGCCTCTTTCAAAACAGTTTCGTAGTCAACGCCGTCAGCCGTCATTTTCGTGAGCATATAATTTGTCGTGCCGTTGACGATTCCGAGAATTTCTGTAATTTTATTTGCGGTGAGAGAGCGTTTGAGCGGCATAATGATCGGAATTGCGCCGCCGACTGACGCTTCAAAAAGAAAATCGACTTGATTTTTTTCCGCCGTCTCAAAAAGTTCTCCGCCGAATTGCGCGACAACGTCTTTATTTGCCGTGACGACGTTTTTGCCGTGATTCATTGCCTTCAAGATAAAATCTTTCGCGGGATTTATTCCGCCCATAAGTTCGACGACAATTTTAATTTCGGGGTCGTTTAAAATTTCGTCGTAACTATCCGTCGCCGGCAAATTTTTTTCTTGAAGTGCGGGGATTTCGCGCGGCAAAACCAAAATTTTTTTAATTTCAATATCGGCATTCGTGCGTTGACTGATGACGGCTTGATTTTCATGCAAAAATTTTATTACACTTCCGCCGATCGTTCCCGCGCCGAGAAGACCGATTTTTATTTTCTGTTTACTCATAAAAAAACTCCTCCTTCGGGAGGATATTTTACAACTTAACAAAAAACTGCGCAAATTTATTGTGAAGGTACTCCGACTTAAAGAAGTCGGAGCTTCCTGCTTCAACGACTGTTGCACAGAGTACTGCGTCTTACATAGTCTCCACAGGCGTAAGTTTCCGTCCAACCGACGGTACTTCAGATTAGCTTTTTACCTGCTTCTCTGATATTGATAGCGGCGTTCACATCTCTGTCGTGATAAGCACCGCATTTTGGACAACGCCATTCTCTGACGCTCAAATCTTTTGTCGCAGGGTTTTTATAACCGCAACAATGACACTTTTGACTGCTCGGCTCAAACTTATCTATCTTGACAAAAGTTTTACCGAACCAATCGCATTTATATTCCAACATTCGCTGAAACAAACCAAAACCGTTGTCGTGGACTGACTTTCCAAACTTTAACGCCCTGCTCATTCCTTGCATATTTAAGTCTTCAACACAGATGCAATCATACTTTGCAATCAAATTGTAAGACAGTTTATGTAAAAAATCTTTGCGCCTATTCGCTGTCTTTTCGTGAATTTTGGAAAGTCTTTTGCGAAATCTCTCGCGATTGTTACCGCCTTTCACTTTACGCGAAAATCGACGCTGAACTCGCGACAATTTCTTTTCACTTTTGCGATAAAATTTCGGATACTTTGGAATGTCGCCATCCGATGAAACATATAACTCGTGCATTGAATAATCCAATCCGACGAAATTTTTCGGCACTACTTTTTGTACTTGGCTTTTGTACTCAACTAAAATGCTGACATAATATTCATTAGTCGGTGTTTTGGATATTGTAACCGTTTTTATAACAGAATTTTCAACAATGTCACGATGTTGCTTGATTTTCACAAATCCAACTATTGGCAATTTTATTTTTCCATCAACTATCCTCACCGAACCTTTTTGGTTATTGGTTGAATAACTTTGGCGATTTTTACGACTTTTGAAACGCGGTTTGCCAAAATGTTTTGGATTCTGCTTTCTGTTTGCAAATGCTTTATTTAAGTTCATTTGAGCGTTGCAAAGTGCCAAACTGTCAACTTCCGCCAGCCACTCATATTCTTTTTTATACTTAGCTGGTGTCACAGATTTTTTCTTTGCAAGTTTGTCGGCAAGCATTCGATTATAGACAAAGCGAACACAACCAAAAGTTTTCGCAAAATATTTTTTCTGCTCCTCTGTTGGATACATTCTGAATTTGTAAGCCTTATTCGGTTTGTCGGATTGATTTTTCATCTCGCTCACCTTTGCCCTGCGATTGGATATATTTTCTAATGACTTCGATTGTAACGCCACCTGTTGTCAACAAACAAAAACTTTGACTCCAAAAATACTCTTTCCATAATTTTTGTCTAATTTGTGGGAACTCTTTTTTGATTAGGCGACTACTCGCACTTTTGTACGCATTTATGAATTTTGATAACTCTGATTTAGGTTGTGCCGCGAACATAACGTGAACGTGGTCAATATCGTGTCCCCATTCCTCAACCTTGATTGCATATTTGGGCGCAATGTACTCAAAAATTTCACGCAATCTTGCTGATATTTTGTCGTCAATTACTTTGCGTCGATATTTTACAACTAAGATTAGGTAATAATACAATGCAAATACTGAATGATTGTTACTTTGTAATTCACGCATTTTATCACCTCTCAATTACTTACGATTGAATACAGTTTATTTTATATTTGCTAAACTGTCAACAAAAAGTGGCGATTCATCCCGCCACTTGTAGAAGAGGGGGATTTCTCGCCAATCAAGATTAAATTCTTCCAGCCCTTCAAATCCTTCAGGAAGTTCAGTTTGCGAATTTTCTGCA
This sequence comes from uncultured Selenomonadaceae bacterium, assembly GCA_905236725.1. GTDB lineage: Bacteria > Bacillota > Negativicutes > Selenomonadales > Selenomonadaceae > Quinella. The sequence goes on from CAJOCT010000040.1 coordinate 13,995, forward strand.
GGTTGAGTTTCGGCAGAATTTTCGGCGACTTCCTCATCAAAAAGTTGTAAATCAAACATAATTTTTTCTCCTTTAATAAAAAAAGACGCATTTTTCAGCGTCTCAATTTTTGATTACCGCATAAATCCGAATAATTTCTTCGGTAATTTTGTGTTTTTCGTTTGCGTTTACCTTTGGTATTTCCTCGATTAAAGCGAGTGCGTATTCAATCATCGCATTATTGAGTTTCGCCATTTGCAAATCTTCCGCAGGCGTGACAATTTTTTTATCTGCCATTTTTTTCACCACCTTTCAATTAAAAAAGCCCTTCAGATTTTTTCTGAAGAGCCTCTGTAATTCGTTTTTTTTGATAAAATTTTCCTCAAATCATCGGTGATACGCCTGCAAGTGCAGATTGAGCCGCCGCATTAGTCATTGCCTTTGGTCTTTGCTGATTAGCTATTTGTTGCGGGTCTCGCGGAATTTCTGCCGTTTGCGGCATTTGTTGCATTTCAGGCATTTGCGGCGGTTGTTGCAGTTGCATTTGCTTATATGCTTGAATGAGTTGGTCACGTTTCGGAATATCGTAAAGTTCAAGCATTGGGAGCATAACAATTTCAGGCGGCATTCCCAATTTACCCGCCGCGTCTGTAAACAACATCGCTTTTGCTCTGCGTTGCGTCGTGCTTGATTCAATATCGGAAACGACAATATCAAAATCTCCGACGCTTAAATCGTTCAAAGTTTTTATTATCGTTCCCGCAAGCGGGTCTTGCTCAACTACTTGCTGATTGACGTGAATGAATTTTTGCCCGTTTTCGCCTTGAATCCGATAAACTTCATCAGCCGTGTAAAATTGCGGGATAATTCCTTTTCTTCCCGTGCTTCCCCAAAGTAAATCCGCAATTTTTTTCTTTGCGCTTCTGAGTGCGTCGAAAATTACGGATAAATGAGTTATTGACTGACGTTGTTTTAATTCGATTGCCCTGCCGCTTGAACCCGGCGCAATATCCGTTCCGAGTAAATTTTCATTTATTCCCGAAATTGCCATTAAATCAGCCGTTGCCTGTTGCTCGGCTTGAATTATTCCGACGGGCGGACTTTTCGGCTCGCGTTCAAGGATTTTTGAAATACCTCCGGGCATAACTTTATTAAAGTGTCCGGGGATATTATTTTTTTTCTCAAATTCCTCAAACTGCTCCGAACTCATAGCACCTTCCTCTACAAAGCCCCCGCCTCCCGCAGTCGTGTTCAACAAATGAAGTTGTTGCAAGCGACGTTTATTTAATTCTCGTTGCGGGTCTTTCAATGCGCGAACAAAACCTGCAGGAATATCGCCGACGCCAAAATATTCGTAAATCATCGGCACATATGGAAATTTTTTGTGCTGATACGGTGAAGGAATATCTTCAAGCAAAGTTCTGTCAAAAAATGTGCAACAGCGAATATTTGTCACGGGAATATCTCCGTAATCCGCAACTAATCCCTGCGCCGCAAGTAAATTTATTTGCTCTTGATTTTTTTCATCGAAAGGAATTTTTTGCCCGTCCGCAGTGTAAAAAACAGTTTGCGTCGATTGTTCTTTATACCAACATTCCACCACGCGAATTTTTTTAAGTTCCGAGTTGTACCACATCGGGTCGATATAAACTCTTTCGGAAAATTCTTTTTCAACCGGATCGTAAAGATTGTAATTATTTTGAATTTCTTCAGCTTTATCTGGAAAAAGTTGAATTAACTCGTCTTTATCCGCCCACCTTGCACGGCAAATAAATTTCGCGTCCGAAAAATCCAATTCGTGAGCTTCAGGGTCGCAATAAACAGAAAAAGGGTCAATGCGTTCAATTAACGCTTGCCCTTTGTCCGCCTCATAATCATATTTGTATCTGACTTCAAACCAGCCGATTCCGCCAATCGCACAGTCCCGAAATGTAAAACTTTCCGACGTTTCAAAATTGCACTTGTCCATAACATATTTTGTAACGCCCTCGCGCAATTCCGCCAACTCTATATCGTCGCCCGTTCTCGGTAAAAACGAAATGTCAAAGCGGTTACTTTTTTGCCAGCCGCTTAAAATATTTATAAGCGGTCTGACTCTGTTAATTACAAGCGGAGGTTTTTCTTGCTTATCAAATTCAGCAAGTTCTTCGGGTCTCCATTGCTTACCGACAACAAAATCATAATCTTCCTTAGCTTCTTTTTGCCATTTATTCCAAAATTCGACTGCGGCTTTAAACAACTTCCGAAATTTGGCAAGTTCTCCGTCTTCGACCTCATATTCTTTCAAGTCTGAAACTTCTTCATACAAAAATCTCACCCCCCATTGTCTTTTCTATAAGTTTCACCATTAACAAGATGATAGATTACGCTCTCTTTTACGCCATATTTTTTTGCAAGAGCGCGACCGCCAAAATTTTCATCATTTTTTATGTAAGTTTCGCGAATTTCGTTTCTTTGCTCAGAAGTTAAAAGCCTTTTAGTATTTTGCGCCGCTACTATTCCTCTGCAGTGAGGAGAACAAACTTGACTTTTTGAACTTTTTCGCGTAGAAAATTTTTTCCCACAAATTTTACAAATTCGTTCTTCGGTGTACAATTTTTGCAAACGTCTCCACCTTGCATCACAAATTGAACTGCAAAAATTATTTTCCGTATCAGGTCGGCAATCATACTTATAAAATTCTTTTCCGCAATATTTACAGACAAAAAGTTTCTTTTCTCGCATATCGCTGTGCAGTTTATTATGTTCGGAGCGCGTCATCATCTGCAAATTGTTCAAATTGTTGTTCGCAGGATTAAAATCCTTGTGATGAATAACATATCCCTTAGGAATTTCACCGCGGTAATACTCCCAAATTGCAACGTGAATAAATTTGTTCAAAGTCCCGCTATAAAAATGACCACTTGAAGTTTTTCCAAATTTTCTGTGCTGGAACCACTGATAATTTTCGTTAATTTTTTCATCGCCGAAAGCCGCAAGAAAATAGTCATCGTCCATATCATAAAATGCGCCGTCAATTAAAAAATCAATCGCGCTTTTAAGTTCCGGCTCTTTTTCTCTCAAAACGATCAAAAATGGCAACGAAGTTCTAATCGTCGCTACAATTTTTTTCGTAGCATATCTTCCCATAAAAAATCGCTCCTTTCGCGTTTGACAAAACACATCAGAGCGATTAGAATGAAAACTGAAGTTTGACTTGCACTCTAATGTGAAAATTTAATTTTTGCAAATAAAATTTATCACAAAAGAGTTTGCAGGTCAAATTTTTTATTTTCAATAAGTCCAAACACTGCGTTTCTTTTCCTTAGGTTTCCAGCGGTCGTCCCATTTATCGCGCTTTTGCATTTTCATAGGTACAAAAGGTCTTGACATCGCGGCATAAATACAGCAGTCAGCCAAATGGTCTTCTCCCGTCGTGTTATATTTTTCGGGGTCGTGTTTATCGTGTGAAAGTGTTGGAATTGTCCTAATGCAATGAAAACAGGTCTTGAAAAAATAAATCGCAGGTTTAAACGTCCCGTCCTTCATTTCGTTCCCGACTAATCTTTGCTTAAAAGCGTTCGCGCCTTCAACTCTGCCTTTGGAACTTTTGGTAAACGGCGCAAGTTTATGCTTAATCAAAACGCCATTCAATTCTTCTTCGATAGACGGTCCCGAAACGCCTGTGCGAGCCCAGCATGCAGAATCCAACACGCCGTACATAACTCTTTCATTCGGCTTTTCAAGTTGACAAATTTTTTCCCCGACTTCCTTAGCCGTCTCACCTGTGCCAACGTTAGGTTTTCCGCCCCAGCCGTAAAGTTCCCGATAGCAGTACATATTGCCGTCATAATCGACCGCCCACCACAGAACTCCATACGACTTTGCTTGTCCCCAGTCCATTGACCTGAACTTTATCCACCCATCTGGAATTTTAAAAGGTTCAATCACGTGCTTGCTTGAATCCCACTGATTGAAATATTGCCCTTCTGCAATTCCCCAGTCAGCTTGTCCCATCACCTTATAACGTTCGGGGTCAATTCTCTTCATATCCTCGAACATTTCTAGGGCGTGTTGGTAAACTCCTAAAATAAAAAAACATAAGCACAAACTTTTGGTAAAATAAAGTTGAAACCTAAACCGAAAGGATATATGTCAAAATCATTTTATCATAAAATAACCGATGAGCAATGGAAAATTATAGAACCACATTTATCCCGCAGGATTATCATATTTTT
>CAJOCT010000041.1:0-17992 GCA_905236725.1 uncultured Selenomonadaceae bacterium
TTTTCGCCTTGAGCGTCTCTTCATAAAAAGGCAGTTGCAGAAAACGACTGTCCTTTTTTATTGCCGAAAAAAAAATTTTTTGATAAACTTGCAGAAAAATTGAAGGGGGAAGTTTTATTATGTCAACAATAATTGCGCCGTCGATTCTGTCGGCAGATTTTTCTCACCTTGCGGACGAAGTGAAAAAAATTTCTGACGCGGGCGCGGAGTATGTTCATATCGACGTTATGGACGGGACTTTTGTGCCGGAAATTACAATCGGCGCGGGAGTCGTGAAAAGTTTGCGGAAATATTCCGACGCGGTTTTCGACGTTCATTTGATGGTTGAGCATCCCGAAACTCAAATAAAATCTTTTGCGGACGCGGGCGCGAACATCATAACTTTTCACGCGGAGGCAACCAATCACGCGCACAGAATTATTCAGCAAATTCACGAACTCGGCTTAAAGGCGGGAGTTGCGATAAATCCCGGAACTTCTCTTTCCGCGATTGAAGAGCTCGTCGAAGATGCCGAAATGATTTTAATTATGACGGTCAATCCCGGCTGGGGCGGACAAAAGTTTATTGAATCGATGCTCGGAAAAATTCACATGCTTTATCATATGATTCAAGAAATGGAAACCGATTGTGATATTGAAGTTGACGGCGGAATAAATCCCGAAACTTCCGTTGACGTTCGCGAAGCCGGCGCGAATATTTTGGTTGCGGGCAGTGCGATTTTCGGCGCGAAAGACGTTGCAAAGGCGATTAAAGAAATTCGCGGCAAGGAAATTACTCATCATCATCACGAATAAAAAAATTTTGCAGGTGAAAAAATGATTTTGACTGTTGAAGTTAAAGTTACGGATTTTTTGACGGAGAATACTTATTTTTACATCGACGACGAAACTTTGCGCGGATTTTTAATTGACCCGGGCGCGGAGGCTGAAAAACTTTTGCAGATTATCGACGAAAAAAATTTTGTGATAGAAAAAATTTTGCTCACTCACGGACATATTGACCATATCGGCGCGGTGAATGAAATTCAAGAAAAATTAAAAATTCCCGCGATAATGCAGGAGAACGGAAAAATTTACGCGCAAAATCCGACAAAAAATCTTTCGCGCTTCATAACCGAAACCGATTATAAACTCAGCGACGTAAATTTTATTTCGGACGGAGAAATTATTTCTCTTGAAAAAAATCCCGATTTCAGTTTAAAACTCATTTCTGCGCCGGGACACACTTCGGACGGCGCAATTTTTTATGACGAAAAAAATAATTTGGCTTTTGTCGGCGATACAATTTTCAAAATGGGCAGAGGTCGAACGGATTTTCCCGGCGGCAGTGAAAAAATTTTGCTTGAAACGATCAAAACAAAAATTTTTTCTTTGCCCGATAAAACGATTTTATTGAGCGGACACGGCGAAATAACGACCGTTGCCTTTGAAAAAAAGTTTTTCCGATAAGATTTACTGAAATTTTTTCTGTCGGTCGAGAATTTTTATAAATTTCTCGGCGGCAGGATTTTTTTTATTTTCCGCAAATATTTTCGACGAAATGAAAATTTTTTTGGAGGCGATAAATTTTTTCGGATTGGTAAAATTTTTTTAAGGAGGGGTTTTTTTAATGGAAAAATCAAATGTTGAAGCAGTCGAGCGATTACGAACCGCTTTCAATGAAATGACGGAATCGCGGCGACATCTGCGGCCGATTTTATCGGACATCGCCACTTCGATTGACAAAGGTTTTTTCTTGGACGCAGGCTCTGAAGAAGTCACAATTTTGCTGAAAAAAATTTTGGAAGCTCAAGAACAATTTTCGGAAGTCGAACATGTGCGACGCGCCGCCACTTCCAAAAAAGTCGAGCAAGTTGAAAAAGCCATCAGCGGCTTGGAACAAAACATAAAGCGCGACGAATTGAACGACATTCTGGCAAAAATTGCGACGCTGGAAGTTGATTCGGACAACGAAGATATTTTGGAAGCAGTGAAAAAAGTCAAGTTGCAGGCAGATCATATCAGACGCAAGGCAAGTAAAATGGACGTGACGCATTTTTCAAAGAACGCAGAAAAATTCGCGCTCCTCGCCGAAGTCATCGAAAACAAAAATTTCTCGCCGCAAGATTATATAAACGTGGTCAACGCCTTCCAAGATAATCCGCTGATTTCAATGGTGCTTACACAAAAAATTTTGCACTTCCCGCGCCCCGTCGAAGTCGAAGAACCCGAAATTGTCGACGAAGAAGAAAAAATTTCCGTGCCGACAAAACCTGAAGAAGAATTTTCGGAACTGCCCAACAAACACAGAATCGCGGCGGTTTTGAAAAAATTCGATAAGGTCAGACCGAATTTAATTCTTATGGAACCTGTGGAAAAAGAAATTTTTGACGTGCAACAAGCTCAAGTAAAAAAACAACTCACGCTAAAATCTTTCAACAAAAAAATTCACGAACTTCTTGACTCGACAGACCCGACAATGCTTTTTAAATTTTTAATCAGAAACAGAATTTTTTTCCGCCCGCAACCCAAGGGATTGGATGCAACAAAAAAATTCCCCAAAAAACTCGGCGTAATGACTCCGATAATTTTGGAAAGACTTTTCAGTTGGGGACTTCTGGAAAAAGTCAAATGGCGCGAGCGCGAATTTTATTTTCTTAACGAAAAAGGAATGGATATTTGTATTCGTGCCTTTACTCACGGTACTTTTCAGCCCGAAGATGATTATTTCGGAACGATGGTTGCCGCCGTGCAAATTCATCTGCTCAACACAGTTCAGCCGAAAATGAAAATGATTTATGAGGATATTGAATTTTCTCAAAATTCTTCCCTGCTCGCAGTACGCGGAACGCTGAAGATAAAAGACAGCGACGAAGTCCAAGCGGTTTGGCTCTTTTCTTTGACGTTGCTCGGCGAACATTGGGCGCATGTCATCGCAAAATTTAAAATGTTAATTGAAAAAGAACTTGATTCCGGTTGCGAACTCAAGGCGGTTATTCTTTTCGGTTTTGTAAAAGAAGACGTAATTTGGCTGAAAATGTTCGACACGATTAAATTTAGGCAAGTCAAATTTTTTATGTACACTTTGGACGGGCTTTTCACGCAGGAAGAAGAGGAAATTATTTTTACCGAGTGGGGAAAAATCAGCAAATTCGGTATCTCTTCAAGCAAAAAAAAGAAATCCTCTCCGCAAATTCCCGAACTGCCGGAAGTCGAACCGATAAAGTTGCTTAAAGACATTGAGAAAAAAACTTCCGAAAAACTCGTGCGTAACATTGACGGCGAAGAGTGCGTTTCTTTTAAAGGCTTTTTGAAACTCTTTTCGATGAAGGACGCGGAAGTTCACGGCACATTCCCCGAAGAATGGCCGGACGAAAAAGTTTTGAGATTAAAGCAATTCGCCAAGCAACATTTTGAGCCGAAAATTTTTTTGCAAGTTTATGAGCAATTCAAAAAAGTTTTCGGCATTGACTGGAACGCGATTAACAGCAAAAAAAAATTCAGAATTGCCGAAATTCCCAAACCCGCCGCGGTTGTCGAAAAAAAAACCGTTGACGCACCCGAAGAAATTCCCGAAGCAGAACAGGTAGAAGAAAACATCGTCGTTGAAGAAGAAAATTCGCCGGATATTTTGACGAACACGACAAAACTTTTTAAGGCTGGCGAAGATTCTCGCGGAATGTTGTCTTTGCATGCTCTGCGCGATTCTTTTGAAGAAAATCCTGACGGCGAAATTTGGGCGGAATATCTCGTGCGCGAAATCGGTTTCATTCTTGACGACCCCGTCACGCTGAAAAATTTACACAACTTCGACACGTTCAGTTTTTGGATGGGCGAAATCGAAATTCCTGCGGCGAATATCGGCAACAGCTTTGATTGGCTCAACCTCGCCGCGATGATGAAAAATTTTTACGCTCCGTCAAACCCGACAAGCTATCAAGTTCAAAAATCTTGGAAGCAGCTCAACGAAGATAAATCAAATGTCGCGTTGAAAATGTGTCCCGCCGCGAAAACTTTGCTCAGTCTTTTTAATAATTTCACCGAAAAAACTCACCGCGCCTTTGCCGACTGCCTGACGAACGCCGAAGGCAACAACGAAGACAAATTGCGCCTCGCTCTCCAGCTGATTCAGAACGCGGACAATATGTCTGACAGCGTTTTGCGTTCCGATGTGAATCATCGCCGCGTAAAAGATTTGATTCAGCAGATTTTCAATTACAACGGCTTGATGCGGCGTTGGCTCAACGTGGAAAATTTCGGCACGGACGAGATTTTAAATTTTTGCCGCGACTTTGAAGAAAACGATTTAAGCGCGATTATTGACGAAAGCGGCGCGACGATTGACGAACAACTTTTTTCTGAAGAGAAAATCGACGATTATTTGGACGACATTTGGGAACACCCGAAAGTCAATTTGGTCGGCGGAAAAAATGAGCCGTTTAAAGGTCCCAAGCGCAAAAAAGTTTTGACCGTCGTCAAGCAAATTTTGACCGCGCTTTTAAATTACGTTTACGCGAAAAAACATATTGAGGCTGTGGCAAAATCTGACGTTCAAGCCGCGCCGGTCTCAAAAGCTCTGGAAATTCTCGCCGATTTGAAAAAACAAATTTCTCGCACGGAAAAGCGGGCAAACCTCGGACAAATTATTTTTCACACCTTCACCGATAACCTTGAGAAAAAACTGCGCGGCGAAAATATTTCTCTTTCCTATCAAGAATGTTTGCTCGGCGCGAAATATATCGAACTTGAAAACGATATGCCCGTCATCAATTCTTTCGGGATTGCGGAATTTTCTTTGAAAACTCGCACGGCAGAATTTGAGGCTGAAATCAAATATAAAAAACTCGAAGAAAATTTAAACAAGGCTTATGAATGTGCGCTGAAAAATTACGACTGCGGAATTTTGCAGTATTTGGCGAAATTTTATCTTTCGCAGTTGCCGACGACTGAAGAAGACATCAAACGCAAGTTGAGCGGGCTGGAGCGGCAGGTCGAAAGGCAAATTGACCGTCTTTACAACGATTTTTTGAATGATTTGGAACTCGCGCGGAATTATTCGCGAATCACTGACCAAGAGCGAATTGACTTTTATATCAATTCGGCGGTTGAGGCGAAGGAACATTTCTTGCAGACGAAAAACGCGGGACTTTTCCAACGCTTTATAAATTCCTGCACGATTTCTATCAACAAAGTTTCGATTCCGCAGAAAAATGCTTTGACCAAACGCCTTGAAAAACTTGAAGAAAATCTCGCGCCGACTTTGAACGAAGGCGAAACTTTGGACGCTCGCTACCCGATTTTGTCGAACGTTCGTCGCCAAATTGACCTGATGAACTTGACCGTTGCCGAAGATTATATGAATCGTCTTGAAACTGAAGGCGGCAACCTTTTAACCGAACTCGACGTAACTGACTCGGATCTCGGCACGCTGACGGATTTTTTGGCGGAATATGACGTTTTACTCAACGCCGTCAACAGCGGCAACAGCTCGGTTGAAAGTGCGTTTAAAAAGCGTATCCATCACAGCAACCGCCCTAACCGCGAAACTCAAAACGCGATTGACTTCGCCCGCGGTTGGCAGGGACTTCACTCGGGACAAAATGCGGCGATTGAAACGGCAATTATCGACCTCTTAAGCCATCTCGGTTACGGCGGCGGAAAAATTTCTTCGCAAAATGTGGACTCGCTCAACCAAAAATCTTACACGGTGACTTTTCCCGAACCGATTAGAGCTCGCGAAAGTTACCCGCATCCCTTCGCAGTTTTCGGCACGGAAATTTACACTAAAGGTCTTGAAGTTATTTACCTCGGCGCAAGTCGAAAATTTGAAAATATCGCGCAGGTTTTGACGGAAATGACGGCGGATCGCGGTACAATTTGTTTCATGGATCACGCTTTGACACTTCCCGAACGCCGCAACCTCGCAAAAATCATGAAACTCACTCCGAATTTGAAAAATATTGTCGTCATCGACAAAGTTATGGCGTTGTACCTCACGCGCTTTGACGAAGCGAATCGCGGGAAGAAAATGTTGCAGACCGCGTTGCCTTTCGCAAGAGTTCAGCCTTACACGGCGGGCGGATTTGTCGCGCCGGAAATGTTTATCGGTCGCAGTGAAGAGTTGGATCAAATTCGCGATATGAAAGGTCCGGTCTTTGTTTACGGCGGTCGCCAACTCGGAAAATCCGCGCTCTTAAGGCAAGTCAAAAGCATCGAACACAATCCCTCGCAACTCAGTTACGCTTTTTTCATCGACTTGAAAAATCTCGACAGCGAAAGCACGCTGAAAAAAATTGTCTACGAACTCAAAAACGCCAAACTTATCGGCGAAGTTCAGACGTGGAAAGAATTTTCTTTTGAAATGCACAAACTTTTGGACGGGCAACTGCGCGGAGTTTTCAAGCCGAAAAAACTTTTGCTTTTGATGGACGAGAGCGATACTTTCTTGAGCGAAAAAGAATCTGAACAGGCGATTGATATTTTGCGTGAACTTTTGGTGGCGTTCAGCGGGCAATTTAAATTTGTTCTCGCCGGACTTCACAAAGTAATTCGCTTTGAACAAAATTCCAGTTTCGGCAATCTCAATCACATTTCGGTTTTGCCGTTCAAACCGTCAGACGCAATGGAACTTTTAGTCAAGCCGATGAGTTATCTCGGTTTCAGAGTTGTGGACGACAGCTTAATCAGCGCAATTTTCAGCCGCACAAATTATTATCCCGGCTCGATTCAATATTATTGCAAAATGTTGGTTGACGCGGTCGGGAACAATTACACTAAGCAAAAATTTGATGTGGCGAAAAATCCGCCTTACGCACTCGACGACGATTATTTAAAAAATATGCTCGGTAACCGCGAATTTCAAGAAGAGATTAACCAAAAATTTCAAATTACTCTTCACCTCGACGACGATAATTATTATGAAATTTTGGCTCTTGCCGTCGCGATGATTTATTACGAACATAACAGACCGGTCGGCGTTGACCTCACCGAAATTAAAAATATTTGCCTTATGTGCGGTGTTGATAAGATTACAAAACTTTCTGACGCGGAATTGATGAGTTTGCTTGACGAAATGGTCGCGCTGAATCTTTTGCGCCGTGCGGACGGAAAATTTGAATTTAACCGTTACGCTTTTTGGCATATGATGGGCTCTGAAAGCGAAGTCAACGAAAAACTTGATTCTTACGGCATGAACGCGGATTAAAAATTTTTTTGGAGCAGGGAGCGAAAATTTTTCTTGTTCCCTGCTTTTTGTTTTGGAGGGAAAAATTATGGCAAAAATAAATTCTCGAATATCTTTATTAAATTCTTACAAAACTTCAGAAAAAATCGATTTTGAAAAACTTGAGCCGCTCGACGACGAGGAGTTGGATTCTTGGTGGCGAACCGTTCCCGGCGCAAGACATTTCACTCAAGCGGCGATGGAGGCTGTGGAAAAAAATTTTGCGGTGGCCGTTCACCTGCCCGAAGTCGATTCAGACGGCTTTATAAAAACTTTTACCGAAAAAATTCAGCGGCGGTACACTTCGTTAATAATCGAAACTTTTGAGTATGACGGCTTGGGCGATGCTGAAGATTTTGTAAACGCATTGACCGAAAAATTTGCGCCGAATTTTTTCAGAGATTTTACGAAAGATTCGGCGATGGAAGACCTTGCCGATCAAAATTTATTCGGCGGTTACGTTTTTATAATAAAACTCAAAAACAATTTCAAAGATTTGCCCGACGCGGTTTCGGATTTCAACAAGGCGACGAAAAACGACGGCGGCGCATTTGTCTTTGTGACGAGCGAAAAAAATCCTCCGCCCAGTTTGGTGAGATTTTCGGATTGTTTAACGCCTTACGACGTGCAATTTTTCGCGATAAATCTTTTGGACGATGCAAAATTATCCGCGCAGGAAAAAATTTACACGGCAACACTTGCGGCAAAACTTGCGGGACAATCCGCAATCTTGGCAAAAAATTTGGCGACGGCTGAACTTTTTTACGACGGTTTCGGCTTTGTCAAAAAAATTTTCCCGAATTTCGACGAAAGAATTTTCAATCGTGCGGTTTGGGAATGTCAAGTGCAATTTCTTTTGCCGATTGTCGAACAACTGCGCGGAAGATTGATTGAAAAAAGTTTTCGACAGCTGAAAAGTCTCTTGCCGGTCAAAGACGAATTCGGAAAACTCATCACAGACCCTTGGGACATGGAACTGAGACATTTGCATTTTTACGGCGGCAGTGCGTTTGCATTTCATTTTCACGACTGGGAAAAACTTGAGCTTGCGCATCAGGCAAGAAATTTGATTTCGCATTTGGAAATTATCGATCGCGCGCAGATGGAAAAAATTTTTACGTTTGCTGAATAAGTTGGTGAAAAAAATGTTTATGGAAGAGCGACACGAAAAAATTTTGGAACTGCTGAACGAAAACGGCAAAGTTTTAGTCAAGGAATTGGCGGAAATGTTCGGCGTGACGGAAGATTCAATCAGAAAAGATTTGGGCACGCTTGAACTTGACGGCAAATTAAAAAGAACTTACGGGGGAGCCGTGCCGATTCGCGAAAAACTTCAAATGACGGAGGCAAATAAACGCAGAATTTCCGACGTTGATGCGAAAAGAAAAATTGCAGCCGCAGCAGTGAAAATTATTTCCCCGCAAGATTTTATTTTTTTGGACACTTCGACAATCAGCATCGCCATCGCCGAAATTTTGGTCAAAACCGAAAATCCCTGCAAAATTTTAACGAATATGATTGATGTTTTGGTGATATTGGCGAGAAATCCGAAGATAAATATAATTTTCGCGGGCGGACAAATAAATAAAAGCCGCGACGGTTTTTGTGATTGTTTGAGCGCGGAATTTATTTCAAAATTTCGCCCCGATATTTCTTTTATCGGAGTGGTCGGCGCGGACGTGAAAAAAAATTCGCTTTCAAATAATGATGTCAGTATCGGGCTTTACAAGGCGAAAATTTTGACGTTAAGCAAAAAATCTTACGTTATGGCGGAGTCGAGAAAGTTGGGAATCGAGGCAAATTATTCTTTCGCGACTTTTGAAAATGTTTGCGGGCTGATTACCGAAACTCAACCCGCGCCGGGAATTTTGGCGGCGGCTGAAAAAATAAATTTAGAAATAATTTTACCTTAAAAAATTTGTACTTTTTCGCGCAAAATGATAGTATTGCAGAATAAATTTTTGGAAGGTTGTGTATAAAAAAAATGAATCGATTAAAATTTTTCAAGAAATTGGCGGCGGGAGTTTTCGCGTTGTCAATATTTTTTAATTTCTCTCACGAGGCGCAGGCTGACGGAAAAAAAATTGTCATAAATTCCGCAAGCCGATTGATGACTTTGTACGACGGCGACAAAAAAATTTCCGTCTTCCCGCTCGGGCTCGGAAAAACTTGGACGCCTACTCCGGTCGGTTACTACAGCATTTTGACGAAAGAATTAAATCCTTCGTGGATTGACCCGTCAGACCCCGAATATGAAGTTCCTTCCGGCCCAGACAATCCTCTGGGCTATCGCTGGATGCAAATTCGCGGCAATTACGGCATTCACGGCACGAATAAACCTGACAGCATCGGCTATTACGTCTCAAACGGCTGCATAAGAATGTACGAGAAGGACGTTGAATTTGTTTACGATCAAGTCGAAGTCGGCACGCCCGTCGAAATAACTTATAACCGCGTTGTTGTCGAAAAAGTTGAGGACGGCAATGTTGCTTATTATATCTATCCCGACGGCTACGGCTGGCAGTCGATTGATACAAATTATGTTATGGGCTGGCTTGAACCTTACGGAGTTTCGCCTTTCGTGACCGATAACGAAATTTACGAAAAAATTCAAAATTCCGACGGTCAACCGACTTATATCGGCAAACCTTACAACATCGAAGTCAACGGGCAAAGAATTGAGCCACTTGAGGCTAACGGCAGAAAATTTTTGTCAAAGGCGGTTGTTAGAGATAAAATTACTTACATTCCCGCAGTTCCGGTTGCAATGGCTCTTAAAACTAAGCTGGAATGGCGAGCCGCCGAATCCACTTTGAAAACTGTGCACGGCGAAGTTACCGGCTACGAAATGCGGCGACAAATTTATTGCAACGCCGACGATTTAAATGTTTTGTTCAGCATTGACGGCGGTTTACAAAATATTTCAGACAACCCCGACGACGGAAAAATTTTCAGATTTAAAACTGTCGAAAAGCACGACGAAATTTTTGATCCGACCCCCGAACCCGAGAAAAAATCTGACGATAAAAATAAAAAATCTCAAACCGATCAACCTGTAAAACCCGATAAACCTGCAAAAACTGAACCGTCCGAAATTCCCGAAACTCCCGAGAAAGTCGAAAAATCCGATGTCAACGAAGATATTGCTCCCGCCGATGAATCTTCACAAGGCGAAACGGTTAAAAGAGATTTGCGCAAAGAAGATATGACGGGCAACAACGTGTAGGATTTTATTATGCAAAAATTTATGATATTTGACGGCAGCAGTATTTTTTACCGCGCCTTTTTTGCCATGCCGCCTTTGACTTCGCCGAGCGGCGAGCCGACCGGAGCCGTTACAGGTTTCGCAAACATTATTTTGAAAATCCTGCGCGAAAATAATCCTGACTTCGCGGCGGTTGCTCTCGATAAATACAGAAAAACTTTTCGCGCGGAAATTTCTCCAGATTACAAAGCCAATCGCGCCAAAATTCCCGACGAACTTGCCGCGCAATTTTCGCTGATGAAAAAATTTTGCGAAGTTTTGGGGCTGAAAACTGTTGAGGCGGAAGGTTTTGAGGCTGACGACGTAATCGGGACTTTGGCGACTCAGGCGGCTGAAAATTTTTCGGTTGAGATTGTCACCGGTGACCGCGACGCACTTCAACTGATAAATTCTTCCACAAAAGTTTTGCTGACGAAAAATACTAAAATCGAAGTTTACGACGAAGAAAAATTTTTTGCCGAATACGGTTTTGAGCCGAAAAAACTTGTTGACTTCAAGGGCTTGAGCGGCGACAGTTCGGATAATATTTCGGGCGTTTCGGGTATCGGACCGAAAACCGCGACCAAACTTATTCAGGATTTCGGCACGGTTGAAAATATTTTGGCGCACGTCGAAGAAATTAAATCAAAAAAAATTCGCGAAAATCTTCAGAAATTTTCTCAAGTCGCGCAGGTAAGCAAAAAACTTGCCGAAATTGTCCGCGACGTGCCGAATGTTTTTTTTGACGCGGAAAAATTTTTGATTACTCCCGATTTGCAAAAAGTCGATGAATTTTGCACGAAATACGCGTTCAATGTTGCCAAGAAAAAAATTCACGAAATTTTTGACTCGACCGAAAATCTTTTCGGCAATTTTTTTTCGGACGAATCGGCGGAAGAATTTTTGCAAACTCCCGAAATTTCCGAGACCGTCGACTTTGAAAAAATTTTTAATGCGCCGAGCCTTTCAATTTCTGACGGCGTTGTTAAAATTTTTGGCGGCGAAATTTTTGCTGTCGATAAAATTCAGTCGGAAAAAATTTTCGGCGATTATCCGAATAAAATTTTTGTTGCCGATTTAAAAAAACTTTTACACAAATTTGAAATCGATAACATCGAAAAATTTTTTGACATCGAACTTGTCGGATATTTGCTTTTTCCCGAGCGCGAAAATTATTCCCCGAAAGAACTTTTGGCGTTGGAATTTGAGGGCTTAAAAATTTCTCAAGACTCACCGGCCGCCGAAGTCACCGCGATTGAAAAGTTGGGCGAACTTTTTTTGAAAAAACTTGCCGAAGAAAATTTGACTGAACTTTATTACAAAATCGAATTGCCGCTGACGAAAGTTTTGGCGAAAATGGAAATGCGCGGGGTATTCGTCGACTCGGAAAAACTTGAAGAAAAATCAGTCGAAATGGAAAAACAAATTGCCGCGATTGAAAAAAATATTTATCGGCTGGCGGGCGAAGAATTTAACATCAATTCGCCGAAACGGCTGGCGGAAATTCTTTTCGACAAATTAAATTTGCCCGTCATAAAAAACACACGAACGAAAACAAAGTCGGGTATCTCGACGAATGCGGAAGTTTTGGAAGCGTTGAAAAAAATTCATCCCATCGCCGCAGAAATTTTAAACTTTCGCGCACTCACAAAATTAAAATCGACTTACCTCGACGGCATAAAAATTTTAATCAACCCGAAAACTCACCGTGTCCACACAAATTTTAATCAGACTGTCACGGCAACGGGCAGGCTTTCAAGTTCAGATCCGAATCTGCAAAATATTCCCGTGCGAACGGAAGAGGGGCGGAAAATTCGCGCACTCTTTGAGCCCGGCGAAGGTTACGACTTTTTATTGAGCGCGGATTATTCGCAGATTGAACTTCGACTTCTTGCGCATATGTCCGACGACGAAAATTTAATCAACGCATTTTTGAGCGGGGAAGATATTCACGCGCGGACGGCGGCGGAAGTTTTCGGCATCTCACTCGAAGAAGTTACGCCGGAACTTCGCAGAAAAGCTAAGGCGGTGAATTTCGGCATTGTTTACGGAATCAGCGATTACGGTCTTTCGCTCGACCTGCACACCTCGCGGAAAGAGGCGAACGAATACATTCAACTTTATTTTCAGCGTTATCCCAAAGTCAAAAATTTTTTGGACAAAACCATTTTTCAGGCTCGAAAACTCGGTTACGTGACGACGATGTTTGGCAGAAGAAGATATTTGCCCGCGATTAAAAGTTCAAATTTCCATCAGCGCGGACTTGCCGAAAGAATGGCAATGAATACGCCGATTCAGGGCAGTGCGGCGGATATTATCAAACTGGCGATGATTTCTGCGGAAAAAAATTTGCGCGATTTTCAGAGCAGAATTATCTTGCAAGTTCATGACGAACTTGTTGCGGAGGTAAAAAATTCTGAACTTGAGCAGGTTGAAAAAATTATTCGTGCGGCAATGGAAAATGTTGCCGAACTGAAAATTCCGCTCGTCGTCGACGTCCACTGCGGAAAAAATTGGGCGGCGGCGAAATAGGAGGTTTTTTATGGCAATAACTCCGACTCCTCCAAATGTCGTTGACATGGAAAAAGAAGTCTTGAGCGCAATGCTCTTAAAAGAAGGTTTGGTCATTCCGGCGGTTTCGGCAATTTTAAAAGCCGATGATTTTTACCTCGAAGAACACGGAATAATTTATCTGCTCATTTTGAAAGTCTTCAACGACACGGGAACCGTCAATATTTTGCTTTTGATTGAGGCTTTGAAAAAAGACGGCAAATTTGACAGAGTTGGTCCGGAAAAAATTACGGAAATCGTCCGCGCAACTTACACGACTGCCTACGCCGAACTTTACGCGAAAAAAATCAAGGAAAAATCCGTGTTGAGAAGTTTAATTCGTGCGGGCGACTATATTTCAAACATGGCGGCGCAGGATACAAAACCTCTTGAAGAAGTTTTGGACGACGCGGAGAAAAAAATTTTCGCCGTCACTTCTCAAAACGAACACACGGAATTTGAGGAACTGCAGGAAATTTTAAAACGCGCTTATGAAAAGATAAAAAAAATTTCCGAAAATCCCGAGTCGATTTACGGCGTGCCCGGCGGTTTTTCCGACCTCGACAAAATTACCAACGGTTTTCAAAAATCCGATTTAATTTTGCTTGCCGCCCGTCCGTCGATGGGAAAAACTGCCTTCGCCTTAAACATTGCCGTCAACGCCGCGTTGGCAAAAAAAAATGTCGCGATTTTTTCCCTCGAAATGAGCAAGGAACAAATCGGACACAGGCTTTTAAGTTCTCACAGTCAAATTGATTCATGGAAACTCACTTCGGGCAAGGTGAACGAAGAAGAACTAAAAATATTATCTGAATCCGTTCGCAAATTATCCGAAGCAAATATTTTTATCGACGACACGGCGGGTATTTCGATTATGGAGTTGCGATCAAAGGCGCGGCGGCTCAAAGCGTCGAAAGGTCTGGATATTATTTTAATCGATTATCTGCAACTGATGCAGGGCGGCTCTTCGCGAAATGTGAACGAATCAAACAGACAGCAGGAAATTTCCGAAATTTCGCGCAGTCTCAAAGCCCTTGCCCGTGAATTAAACGTGCCGATTATCGCGCTCAGTCAGCTTTCCAGAAGTGTCGAACTTCGCGCGGAAAAAAGACCGCAACTTTCAGACCTGCGCGAATCGGGTTCACTCGAACAGGACGCGGATATTGTTATGTTTCTTTACCGCGAAGAATATTACAACAAAGAATCTACAAACACTTCGGCAGAACTGATTATCGCAAAAAATCGAAACGGGCCGACGACCAGCATTCAACTTGGGTTCCGTAAAGAAATTATGCGTTTCGGTCGACTGGAACGCCGCGAAGAATAAAAAATTATTGAGAAATCGCCTTGTTTTGATTATAATACGCAAGGCGATTTTTTATTTGTCGAAAGAAGGCAGTTTTTGAAAAAATTCAGATATAAAGGTTATGACGCGCAGTCAATCGCACAGAGCGGAACTCTTGAGGCGGAAAATTATTCTGCGGCTTATGCGGCACTTCAATTTCAGGGCGTGACGATCGTCAGCTTAATCCCCGAGCGTGCAAATTTATTCGGGTTGTTTTTTGACTTTGTCACGAAAATAAAACTTGGCGGGCGGTGGACTTCGGTTTTTTTCCGCGAGTTAAGTGTAATGCTGGACGTTATGACTTTGCACGACGCGCTGAAAACTTTGGAGCAGGCATCAGACGATAAGACCGAAAAAAAAATTTTATCCGAACTGATTGACTCAATCGAAGGCGGCGAAAATTTCGGCACGGCTTTAAAAAATTATGAAATAATTTTCGGCGGCGACTCAATTCAATCTGTGGAAATCGGCGAAACAAGCGGAAAACTTCAGGAAGTGACGGCGAGACTTGCGGAACAGCTTGAGCGAAGTTACACGACGGAAAAAAAAGTCCGCGCGGCAATGTATTACCCGCTGACAGTTTTTTTCGCGGCGATAATTGCGGCGATAATTATGGTAAATTTGACTTTGCCGGTGTTTGAAAGTTTTTATCAGAGTCAGGGCGGAGAGTTGCCCTTGATAACGTCGATTTTGCTCACGGGCGGAAAATTTTTGACGGAGCATATATTTTTTGTCGCGATAATTTTTTTTGCGGCAATAATTTTTTTTGTTATAATTTACCGCGAAATTTCGGCAATAAAATTTTTTTCGGACAGATTAAAAATCAACGTAAAAATTTTTCGTGAAATCGAACTGCGAAATTTATTCAGCCGATTGAGTTTTTTACTGGAAAGCGGAATAACTTTGGATGCGGCAATAAAATTATCGGCGGAGTCGAGCGGAAATTTGTACGTCAGGCAAATTTTGAGCGATATGCAGTTTTCAGTTGAACGCGGGGAAAAATTGGGCGCAGTTTTCCGCAAGTTGTCAAAAAATTTTTCGCGGCTGTATTTGGGCTTAATCGTAACGGGTGAAGAGAGTGGCAGACTCGTTGAAATGTTGAGGCAATGCGAATCAATGGCGGATTTTGAAATCGACGAAATTTTGCGCACACTTCCCGCAAAGGCCGAAATTTACGGGACTTTGACGGCGGGCATAATCGTCGGCGCATTGGTCTTTTCAATCGTCCTGCCGATTTTGAACATGACAAATTTATTTTGAGGAGTGTTGACAATGGAAAATGCAACGATCAAAAAAAGCGGCGATTCTTACTTTGTGAAATTACCGCCGGAATGTGCGAATTTAAAAGACTTCATCGTCACACCTGTTGAAGACACTTTAATTTTGACACCCAAGGACGGAAAAATGGCAAATTTTATGAAAAGTCTCGATATGTTTTCGGAAGATATTTTTGAGGATTGGGAGGAGAAGAAAATTTGAAATATATGCTTGATACAAATATTTGCATTTACGCAGTCAAGAAAAAATTTTTGTCTCTTCAAAAAAATATGACGGCTCATTACAGCGAGGGAATTTGCATTTCGTCCATCGTGAAAGCTGAAATTGAATACGGCATTTCAAAAAGTGCTTTTCCCGAAAAAAATCGCCTTGCCTTTGAAACATTTTCGAAAGATTTTTCCGTCGAAAATTTTGATGAATCAGCCGCCGGAGAATATGGAAAAATTCGCGCACGACTTGAAAAACTCGGTACGCCGATTGGCGGAAATGATTTATTTATTGCGGCTCATTGTCGAGCGTTGAATTACATTTTGATTACTCACAACTTAAAAGAATTTGAACGTGTGGAAAATTTAAAACTTGAAGATTGGACGATTGGGGCGGAAGAATGATTCATTTGCATAACGTTACAAAAATTTATAAACAAAATAACGTTACCGCGCTTGAAGATATTAACATCGACATCGAAAAGGGCGAATTTGTTTTCATTGTCGGGACTTCAGGCTCGGGGAAATCGACTTTGATGAAACTTTTAATGCGTGAAGAAGTTGCAACTGCGGGACAAATTATCGTTGACGGAAAAAATGTCAATAACCTTAAACCGAAAGAAATTCCCTACCTTCGCAGAGCGTTGGGCGTAATTTTCCAAGATTTTCGGCTGCTTGAAGACAGAACTGTTTACGAAAATGTTGCCTTCGCCATGCAGGTTATCGAGGCTCCGCGCCATATCATGCAAAAAAGCGTCAACACTGTTTTGGATATTGTAGGCATCCGCGACAAGATGAAACATTTTCCCGGACAACTTTCCGGCGGTGAACAACAGCGAGTTGCCATTGCCCGCGCGATTGTCAACGATCCGAAAATTGTTATCGCCGATGAGCCGACCGGAAATCTTGATCCCGAAACCAGTTGGGATATTATGGATATTTTTCAGCGAATCAACGCGGCGGGAACGACGATTATAATGGCGACGCACGATAAAACTATTGTTGACCATATGTATCGGCGAGTTATCGAACTTGAACACGGGCATATTGTCCGCGATGAAAGCCGCGGGGCTTACGAAAAATTTGGCGAGAAGTGGAGTTAAAAATCTTGAAATTACAAACCATTCAATATTATTTTCGCGAAGTAATTATTTCAATGATTAGAAATCGCTGGATGAGTTTTGCGTCAATCGGAACGGTGGCGGTCTCACTTTTTATTCTCGGCGTATTTTTAATTTTGGTCACGAATATGACGAAAATGGCTTCTTCTCTCGAAAGTCAAGTTCAAATTTCCGCCTACCTCAACGACGCTTTGACTGACGAAGGCCGCGACGAAGTCGAAACCATGATAAAAGATATGAAAAGCGTTTCAAAAGTCGAATACGTCACGAAAGAACAGGCACTAAAAATTTTACAGGACAGACTCGGCGAACAGAAAAAAATTCTTGACGCACTCGGCGACTCAAACCCGTTGCCGAATTCTTTCACGGTGACGGTAAAAAATGCATCCGACGTAAAAAAAACCGCCGTGATGATTGCAGATTTGTACGGAGTCGAAGAAGTTAAATACGGGCAGGACGTTGCGGCAAATTTATTTGACTTGACTCATTTAATTCGCGTATTCGGATTTTTATTGATGTTGCTTTTAACCGGCGCGACAATTTTTATCATCTCAAACACAATTCGGCTGACTGTTTTTGCGCGAAGAAAAGAAATTGCGATTATGAAATACGTCGGCGCGACTGACTGGTTTATTCGTTGGCCTTTCATTCTTGAAGGAATGGGACTCGGATTTATCGGCGGCGGAATCAGCGCAATTATTTTGAGAAGTTTTTATTCCGCGATGGTGAATAAAGTTGCGAGCACGTTGGCATTTTTTCCGATGGTCGAGCAATTCCCTTTCTTAAATTACGTCACAATCGGAATTATCACCGCGGGAATTATAATCGGAATTTTGGGCAGTACAATTTCGCTGAAAAAATTTATGGAAGTTTAAAAAAATCCTCCGCACTTGGAGGATTCAGACTGTAGACAAAAATCACTTTTCAAGTAACATAAGCTTGGGAGATGTGTTTTTATGTACAGAAAAAAGAATCGAGAAAAACAAGTGTAGGAAGTCAAAATCAGCTTGGAAGACCTAGTGCCGCAAAATCACATATTGCGCGCGAT
>CAJOCT010000041.1:18005-22252 GCA_905236725.1 uncultured Selenomonadaceae bacterium
CGAAGAGAAAGCGCCTAAACCTTATATTTTTCTTCTGCCTCTGAGCACTTTGAAGGAAATCAAAGAAAAAAGCCCGTCTCAGACTATTCCGAGACAGGCTTTGTCTACAAGCTGAGAACTTGTATTCACAAGTTCTAGGATTTAGGAAATAGGAAAAAGGAGTTAAAAAACTGTTGATAAAAATATAGAATAATGTTGATTTTTGTAGAATAATGTTTTATAATTCAGATATGGAAAAATACAAACCTAAAGAATTTGCAGATTTGTTACATGTAACGGTCAGAACATTACAGAAATGGGATAAAGCAGGTAAGTTAACGGCTTTCTGAACCCCTACTAATCGGAGGTTTTATACTCATGACCAATATCTTGAGTACATGGGGAACTTGAATGAATCAGTGGTCAAGAATCAGAAGAAAGTTGTAATTTATGCTCGCGTGTCTTTAGTCAGTCAAAAAGACGACCTTAAAAATCAAATAAGTTTTTTAAGACAGTTTGTCAATGCACGCGGAATTATTCTTGATGAAGTGATTAGCGATATTGGCAGCGGATTAAATTTTAAAAGAAAAAATTGGAATCAGTTGATTAAGAGAGTTATGAAAAATGAAATTAAACAAATTTACATAGCTCACAAGGACAGATTTGTACGTTTTGGGTTCGACTGGTTAAAAAATTTGTGTCTAGAAAACGGAACGGAAATAGTTGTAGTAAACAATGAAGAATTGAGTCCGGAAAAAGAATTGGTACAAGATTTGACAAGTATTATCCACGTTTTTTCCTGCCGCATTTATGGCTTACGTAAGTATAAAAATAAAATTAAAGGGGACAGATCGTTATGTTGAAAGCATTTAAAACCGAAATTGCCCCCGATAAAGTTCAAGCTCAAAAAATTCGTCAGTCAATCGAGAATTGTCGCTGGCTGTACAATCAGTATATTGCTTATAATCTTAAGCTGTATCGAATGTATCGGCAGGATTTTTGGACGAAAATCAAAAGCATTTTTTGTCAGGCTATAA
Organism: uncultured Selenomonadaceae bacterium; assembly: GCA_905236725.1. GTDB lineage: Bacteria > Bacillota > Negativicutes > Selenomonadales > Selenomonadaceae > Quinella. Next base: position 19,022 of record CAJOCT010000041.1, read on the forward strand.
CTTCGATAAAATCGTTAATAACAAACTCAAGAAAATTTCAGAGTTTGAGTGGATAGATTTTTGCGGAGCAAAGGCAAGAAAACAAGCGATTATGAATGCCGAAAAATCGTTTAGAAATTTTTTCGCGGGAAAATCCGGATTCCCGAAGTTCAAGAAAAAGAAAAATGAAGACGTGAAGATTTATTTTCCAAAAAATAATTCTGGCGACTGGACGATTTGGCGGCACAGAGTAAAAATTCCGACGATAGGCACGGTTAAACTCAAAGAGTTCGGATATTTGCCGACGCACGCGAAAATAAGAAGCGGGACAGTCAGTTTTAAGGCGGGAAAATATTTTGTTTCAGTCATCGCGGAATTGTCGGATGATTCGAGAAAATGCAAGGATAATTTCTTGAAGTCAAAAAAATTTTCTGAAGAAGGCTTAGGAATTGACTTGGGGATAAAAAATCTTGCCATATTTTCAGACGGCAAAATTTATCCGAATATTAACAAGAGCAAAAAAATTCGACGCATAAAGAAAAAACTTCGCCGAGAACAAAGAAGTTTGAGCCGAAAATATGAACTGCGAAAGAAACGCGGAGCACTGAAAACCGATTCTCGTTGTAACATCAACAAAAATACTCGTCGTGTTCAAAAATTATATCGACGACTGACAAATATTCGTGTCGATTACGAAAATAAAATTATTCATGAGATTTTAAAACAAAAACCAAGCTTTATATCTCTGGAAGATTTAAACGTTAGCGGCATGATGAAAAATAAACATTTGGCAGGAAAAATTCAGGAACAGCGATTTTATTTTTTCCGCAGTAAATTGACGACGAAGGCAAAATTTTTGGGAATTGAAGTTTGTATCGCGAACAGATTCTACGGAAGTTCAAAAATTTGTCATGAGTGCGGATTCAAGAAGAAAGATTTAAAATTGAAAGACAGAACTTACAAGTGTCCACATTGTGGCGCTATACTTGACAGAGATTTGAACGCGGCGTTAAATTTGAAGGACACAACAAAATATAAAATCGCATGATGTAAAAATACCGACGGCTCGTCGGAAATTAACGGCTGTGGAGTGTGACATCAAATGTCGGTAGATTGTTCGGAACTTAAATTTTTTAAGGAAAGACTTTCGACGGCACACATGGCGAAACAGCAAGGTGGACTCGTGAGAGCCACCCGAATCATCTTGGTAAAAAATGTAGAACGATTTATTAAATTCTATATTTTTTTACATTGAAAGGAGCAGCAGAATAATTAAATGGCTTGGACAAAAACCGATGACGGAGGATTTGCATACAACGAAGGCAGTTTAAATTTTACATTGAGAGGCAGTGCGTTTTACGACTCAAACGGCGACGGAGTTCCCGACGGAGTGACTTTTGAAAACGGCAGACCGGTTTTCATGGGAATAAAAAATTTGCGCGATTTTCATTTTGATGTACCGCGCGGAATTTTGACGGTAAACGGCAACGAATATAAACTTGTCGAACTCGACGGAAATATTGAGAACGGTGAAGAACTTTCTTTACTTCGCGAAAATATCGGATTTCCTCAAGGCAATGATCGCACCAACCTCGCCGCTTACAAAAAAGTTTCAGAAAATGAATTTACTTACAACGAAGGCAGTTTGAATTACACTTTGATCGGCGGAGCATTTCACGACAACAACAACGACGGCATTCCCGACGGTGTGCAAATAATCGGACCGAAACCTTTTTTCGGAGTTGACGGAACTGTTTTTGATACGTCGAAAGAAAATTTTCATTTCAAAGTGCCGAGCGGTTCACTTATCGTAAACGGCGAAAGATTTCAACTTGCCGACTTGGACGGCGACCCCGATAACGGTTATGAATTGGTTGTTCCCGAAGTTCAAGGAAAACTCGGTTGGACGAAAATTGACGGCGGTTTTGTTTATAAACGTCACGCGGATAACAATCCCGAAGTCATGGGCGGACTGAAACTTTTCGGAAAAGATTTGGTCGATAACGGCAACGGCGAACCCGAAGGCGTTACAATTCCGACAATTATTATCGGGAAAATGATTAACGGTCGGCGAATAACTCAAATCGGAATTGAAGGTTTGCATGGAGAAGTTTTTTTGAATCACCCTGAGGCGTTACATTCTTTCGGAGTAAAAGGCGACTCAAATTACAATATCCTGATTACAAAGGACAACGGAAATTTGATTGAAACACTTTTCACGAATATAAGCCCGAATTCCACCGTGAAAATAAACGACACAGTTGTTATCAAAACTGACGGCGACGGCGATTACAATTTCACCGGCACAGGAAAATTTAAACTCAACAACGATTTTATAACTTTGAACGGCGGCGATCGTGAATTAAAAGTTCAAATCAAGAACGGAAAAATAAAATCGATTGACGGTTTCACAGATGAAGATGTCGTTAAAGTTTCCAAGTCGGGAAATATCATGATTAACGGCAAAAAAATTGCGTTGGCTGCCAATAAAGATATGGATATGTACGGTAAACCCGCGAGAACCGGCGGAGGCGACAGCGGAGAAGATTCTGACGGCGACTCGGCAAATGAAGACTCCGCAACAGTTACCGAAAACACTGAAGAACTTACCAAAACAAAAAATATTTTTGAGTTCAACAGCTCCGACAATAACGAGATAGAAACAGCCGACTTTACATTCAGTATAAAAAATTTTGCGGACAATGACGCTTTGACTGTCGGACTTGTGCAAAAACTTTTCGGCGAGGACAATTCGGACGAAATTATTTTTAAACCTCAACCGCTTGATATAACTGTCGAAAAAATTTCTCCCGTCGAAATTAAACCCGAAACTTTTTTTGAAAATATCACTCCCGCCAAAAATAAAAATTTCGGCTCCGAAAATATTTTGGTCGTCGAAAATTACGAATCGAAAATTGAAGAAGTTCTCGGCGGAGAAAAATTATTGAGCGTTACGCCTTACGAATTGTCGATTGAAAAAAATTCCCGCCTCGAAAATTCCGAAACGGGAAATATTTTGAAAGTCGGCGCATATCTTCAAAATTTACAGCTCGAAGAAATTTTGCCCGAAAAAAATATCGGCGCGGACTTTTTACAGAATGACGAGTCAAAATTTGATTCCGAGATAATTTCTTCCGCGCAATCCGATAAAACGAAATGCAAGGTTCAGAAATAAATTGCATTGCCGTTGATGAAAAATTTATTATCTCCTCTGAAAAAATTCCTCGGACTCTTCATCACATCGGGTGGGGG
>CAJOCT010000042.1:0-17919 GCA_905236725.1 uncultured Selenomonadaceae bacterium
CGCCAAAATAAAAATTTTCTTCATAAAAATTCCTCCGAAATTTTTTTTATTATAACAATTTTCTTGAAAGCGAATCAAATTAAATGTACAATGAAAAAAATTTTCGAGGTGAAAAATTTGGTTGTCTACATTCACGGCAAGGGCGGCAGCACCTCCGAAGCCGAACATTTCAAAAAATTTTTTGCGGGGCGTGAAGTAATCGGTTTTGATTATAAATCGAAAAATATTTGGGAAGTGCGCGAAGAATTTCAAAATTTTTTCTTGCTAAACAAAAATTTTGAGCCGTTCACGATAATCGCCAACAGTATCGGGGCTTATTTCGCGATGGACGCGCTTGCGGATAAAAATATTGAGCGGGCTTTTTTTATTTCGCCGATTGTCGACATGGAAAAAATTATTCTTGACTTGATGGCGTCTGAAAATGTGACTGAAGACGAATTGCGCGAAAAAAAAGAAATTCCCGCGAAGTTCGGTGAAAATTTATCTTGGAAATATCTTTGCTACGTTCGAGAAAATCCTGTTCGCTGGAAAATTCCCACGCATATTTTGTACGGCGAAAAAGATAATTTTACTTCATTGGAAACGATGAAAAATTTTGCGGAAAAAAATAATTTCTCGCTGACGGTCATGAAAAACGGCGAACATTTTTTTCACACGAATGAGCAAATGAATTTTTTGGATAATTGGCTGAAAAAATTTAATGAAAGGAATTTTTTATGATAGTTTCTTGGAACACGACGAACGCCTGCAATATGTACTGCGCTCACTGTTACCGCGACGCGGGTTGCAAGGCTGAAGAAGAACTTTCGACTGACGAGGCAAAAAAACTTTTGAACGAAATTGCGCGGGCGGGATTTAAAATCATGATTTTTTCGGGCGGAGAACCTTTAATGCGCCCGGATATTTTGGAACTCGTCAAGCACGCGGCAAATTTAAAGTTAATTCCGGTTTTCGGCACGAACGGCACTTTAATTACAAAAAAAATGGCGACCGATTTAAAATCTGCGGGCGCGAAGGGAATGGGAATTTCTTTGGACTCGATGAGCGCGGAAAAGCATGATAAATTTCGCTCGTTCAAAAATGCTTGGTCCGGCGCGGTGGAAGGCATGAAAAATTGTCGTGAAGTCGGTCTGCCGTTCCAAATTCATACGACGGTTATGGATTGGAATCAAAACGAACTTGAGGCGATAACGGATTTTGCGGTGGAAATCGGGGCGAAGGCACATCACTTTTTTTTCCTCGTGCCGACGGGAAGAGCCGCGACGATTGAAGAGGAATCACTTCGCGCGGAAGAGTACGAAAAAGTTTTGACGCGAATAATGCTCAAGCAAAAAGAAGTTTCAATCGAACTCAAGCCGACTTGTGCGCCGCAATTTTTGAGAATCGCCGATCAACTCGGCATGACTTCAAGATTCAAGCGCGGCTGTTTGGCGGGACTTTCCTACTGCATAATCAGCCCGCGCGGAAAAGTTCAGCCCTGCGCTTATTTAAATATGGAACTCGGCGACGTGCGCGAAACGCCTTTTGACGAAATTTGGCGAAACAATCCGATATTAAAAAAGCTCCGCACTCTCGATTACGGCGGGAACTGCGGAGCTTGTCGGTATAAAAATAAATGCGGTGGCTGTCGTGCGCGGGCGGCGATTTATCACGGCGGCGATTTTATGGCTGAAGAGCCTTGGTGCAAATTTTGAGGTAAAAAAATGTCTTCATACGCTCAAGATGTCAAAAACGAATTGTCAAGAAAATTTGACGAGGCGGCGGAATTTTTGCGGGCGGAACTCATCGCGCTTTTGAATATCGGCGCGGTTGACTGCGACGGGCGAAAAGATTTTTCAAACTCAAACGCCGCCGTTGCCCGAAAAGTTATTACGCTGACGAAAAAAGTTTTTCCCGAAGCCCGCACGGAAATTGCGGCTGTTCGTACGAAAAAATTGCGAAAGACCATGAAATATTTCGTGCGGATTTTTTTTACTCAAAGCACAGAAAATTTTTCGGCTCCCGACCTTCATCAACGCGAAGAAAAAATTTCCTATCTGCGCGGGGCTTTTCTTGCCGGCGGTTCGGTAAATCGTCCGGAATCTCAATATCGCTTGGAAATCGTTTCGGCAAATAAGGACGAGGCAAATTTTTTGAAAAAGATTTTGACGCGACTTTATTTCAATCCGAAAGTTTATCAGCGCGGAGAAAATTTTGTCACTTACCTGCGCGAAGGCGATGCGGTCTGTGATTTTTTGGGAATGATCGGCGCGGACGAAGCGGTTGAGCGTTTTGAAATCGCGCGTAATTTAAAAGAAGTTCGTTTGCAGGTCAATCGACTTTTGAATTGTGATGCGGCGGGCGTGAACAGGGCGATTGACGCGGCGCAAAGACAACTTGCCGATATTCGACTTTTGCGAAGGTACAGGATAAAAGTCAGCGAATGTCTTGCCGAAGCCATGAAAATTCGCCTGGAAAATCCTTCAAGCACGACCAGAGAACTTGCCGAAAAAATTTTTATCACTCGCGAAGGTCTTCGCAATCGATTTAAAAAAATTCATTTAATCGCCGAAAATTTGCGGCAAAAGAAATGAAAAAATTTTTATTCGGCTTTGCATAAATTGACTGTTTTATCGTCCGACTTCCCGCCGAAATATTTTTCAATTACCTTCGTAAAAATTTCGCAAGTCGGTTCCGCCAAATGAAACAAAGTCATCGACGAAAGCAATTTTATTTTGTCAATCGAACTGCCCATGATATATTCAATGTCGTTATTTTTAAGTTCCAACAACGCTTGACTGATTTCCAGAAGATGCCCGCGCAAAATTTCATTCGACAAATATTCTTTCGCCTCATCCAAATTTTCTATGCCGTAATGTTTCGCGGTGGGACTTGATCCCAAAGCCTTGAGTTGCGGGAAGATAAACCAAATCCAATGCGAAGTTTTCTGCCCGCTTTTTATTTCGGCGAGCGCGTCTTCATAACTGAATTTTTGCGCGTCGATAAATCTTTTTAAGTCATACATCGCCAACACCTCCAAAAATTTTTATATTATGATAAAAAAAATAGGCATACGCCCAAAAATTTTTTTCAGTTATTTTTTCCCGCCGCCGAGAAGTCCGCCGAGCATATTCGCCATATCGCCCAAATTTGCCCCGCCGAGTCCGCCGAGAGCATTTGAAGCAAAAGCCCCCATGTTCGAGGCGATTTTTTTGTCCATTTCGGCATTTGCGGAATTTACCGCACTGACGACCAAATCTTCAATCGCGCTGACATCGCCGTCCTCAACGAGTTCTTTGGCAATTTTAATTTCCTTGACAACTTTTTCGCCGTCAACCGTCGCGGTTACCATGTTTCCGCCGACAGACGCAGTTGCAGTTTCTTGTTTGAGCTTTTCCTTGTTAGCCTCAAAACTTTGCTGAAGTGCCTGCGCCTGCTTTAAAATTGCGCCTAAATCTAATCCGCCGAGATTCTGTGCCATTCTTACCTACTCCTCATCAATTTTTTCTACTTCGGCAACGTCAAAAACTTTCACCGCCGAATTTAAATTTTCTTGGATTTCCGTATTTTTGTCTCTGCTGACCGATTCACCTTCAATGACCGTTTCGACTCTGATTTCTTTCTTGAAGTGTTCTGCCAGCTTGCTTTCAAATTTTTTCTTGTAACGCGACGAGAAAAATTTTTCTGCAACCGACTTTTTGAAGGAAAACGTCAAAACATTTCCGGAAAAACCTACAATCTTTGCCGCTTTCAACGCTCCGCGAATCTTGTCATCGCCCTCCTCAATCAGCCGATATATATCATAAAAAATTTTGTTTGTTTCGTCAATACCGTTATCGAACTCATTTTCGGGAAGTGTTTTTTTTTCAGGCGACGGTTTTTCAGGCGACAGTTTTTGTTCAGAATTTTTCGCGGGTACCTCAATCGGCGAAGTTTCGGAAGGAATTTCCACTGTGCGCACTTTTGTCGGTTGAGTGAAAATTATTTTCGGCGCGGAAAATTTCATCAACGCCATTTCCAAAATTATGTCCGGCACGCCCGAGCCTTGCATTTCCAAAACAGTTTTTCTCAAGTCGTCGACAAAATTTTCTATCATGTTCAGTTCAAATTCATTTCTGCCGCCTAAAAGTTCAAATTCCAAATCTCTAAGCCGAGTGATTAAAGATTCCGCGATTGAAATTGAACTCAAGCCGGAACGAAAAGCATGGTTTAAAGTCCTGCCGACTTCCGCGCGGTTTTGAGATTTTACGGCAGAAATAATTTCATCCAAGTCCGCATCCGAAATTAAGCCCAAAGTTTGGTTGACATCGGCGAGAGAAATTTTTTTGTCCGCCATAGAATAGCATTGGTCAAGATAAGTCAAAGCGTCGCGCATGGAACCTTCGGCAAGCCGCGCGATTTTTTTTGCCGCCTCTTCCTCAAGTTCAACTTCCAATTTGTTCGCGAATCTTTTCAAATAGTTGGCGATTGCTTCTTGCGGAATCAGTCGAAAATTTAAAACTTGGCAACGGGAACGGATTGTTATCGGGACTTTTTGAAGTTCGGTCGTTGCCAAAAAAAATGCCACATTCGGCGGCGGCTCTTCGATGAGTTTTAAAATAGAGTTGACCGCCTCGAATGAGAGCATATGAACTTCGTCGATGATAAAAGTTTTTATGCGCGATTGGAGCGGGGCGAGGTGCGCGGTTGACAGTAATCTTGTAACGTCTTCGACCGAACGGTTGGAGGCCGCGTCAAATTCCACATTATCGGGCGAAGAATCTATCGAAAGGCAGGAGGCGCATTTGTTGCAGGGAATTTCTGTTGACTGTAAATTTTTTTTTGAAATTTGCGCTTCGTGAACGGCATCGCAGTTCATTGCCTTTGCCAAAAGTCGAGCGGTGGAAGTTTTACCCGTGCCGCGCGTTCCGACCAGCAAATAAGCGTGTGAAAGTCTGTTGTTGTTTATTGCGCGAGTCAATGCGCTTGAAATATGTTCTTGCCCGATGAGGTGGGAAAAAGTTTTCGGGCGACCGCGCGTATAAAGTGCCTCGTAAGCCACTTACAAAAAATCCCCCATTCGACAAAAATTTTTCAAGTTAAGTTTGCTTGGAAAAATGACGATAACATTTTTGAGTCGTGTAGGCGTCGCAGTGATGGGTATCCGACGCTCCACTTTGGAATTGTCCTTTGTAAAAAAATGTGCGGAACTTTTAGAAATCCCGGCGAATGTCGGGAGTTTTTTTTATGCGATTAAATCCGCAACTTTCGCATTTGCCGCAGTGATTAAATCTTGCGGCTTAAGAATGAGTTGCATGCCGCGTTGACCCGCGCTGATTGAAATTTTTTCTTGAGTTAAAGCGTTGCTGTCGAGGTAGACGGGATAATTTTTTTTCGCGCCGAGCGGTGAACATCCTCCGCGAATGTAGCCGGTCAAAGGCAAAAGTTCTTTAAGAGCAATCATTTCGACGGATTTATTTCCGCTTGCCTTCGCCAGAGCTTTTAAATCGATTTCCGCCGCGCCGCCGATAACCGCCATAATCACGCCGGTTTTATCCCCGCGAGTCACCAGAGTTTTGAAGACGGAATTTATATCAAGTCCCGCCGTCTCCGCGACGTGAACCGCCGACAAATCATTTTCGTCGATTTCATAAGTTTTAATTTCGTAATCAATGCCGAGATTGTCCAAAATCCGCGCGGCGTTGGTTTTTTTTATTTTCTTCATAACTCAATCCTGAATGGCGGTTTCCAGCGCGATTTTAATCATGTCGTTGTAATCTTTTTCGCGCTCCTTTGCCGAGGCGTATTCTTTTTTGATGATGTGATCGCTGACGGTACAAATTGAAAGACCTTGAACATTTGCGGCGGCGGCGAGCATATAAAGCGCGGCAGTTTCCATTTCAACCGCCAAAATTCCGTGCTGAATCATTTTTCTGTCGAGCGTCAAACCGTCCGAAGAAAAAATTCCCTGCGAGTCGCTGTAATCGTTGTAAAAATAGTCTGTGCTGAAAATATTTCCGACTTTGACGGGCACATTCAATTTTTTTGCGTTGTTGACGGCTTTGCTCAAAAGGTCGAAATCCGCGAGCATTGAAAAACTTATCGCGCCGCCGAAAGTTTGTTTGACAATCGAAGAATCGGTCGAGGCACCTTGAGCAATTACCACGTCGCGCAGATTTACATTTTCATTCATACCGCCGCAAGTTCCTACGCGAATCAATTTTTTCACGCCGAAAACGTGAATCAGTTCGTGAACGTAAATCGAAAAAGACGGAATCCCCATGCCCGTGCCTTGAACGCTCACGGGAATATTTTTATATTTGCCGGTGAAGCCGTACATATTGCGGATTTCATTGTATTTTTTCACGTCGGTCAAAAAATTTTCGGCGATGACTTTTGCGCGAAGCGGGTCGCCCGGCAATAAAATTCTTTCGGCAATGTCGCCGATTTCTGCTGAATTGTGCGGTGATGACATCAAAACTCCTCCAAAAAATTTTATTTTTTCCCGCAAATTTTACTCATATTGATTGACAAAGTCAAAAATTTTTTTGTAAGATTTTTTTGTGAAAAAATTTGTACTTCGATTTTATTAAAATAAATCAAAAAAAATTTTGCGGGAGGTTTTCTTATGTACGGCGGATTTAACAGCAAAATTTATTTTGTCACCGATGATTATGAAATTGTTGAGCCGATAACAAATTATTTTTCGGAAAAATTTTTTGGAAAAGAGGTCGGCGGACTTTTTTCTTGGACTTTGGAAAATAAATTTCCCGACGCACTTTGGGATTGGACTGCCGAAGAAAAATTTTTGATTGTAAGCGTCGATAACTTGCAAAAGTTGGAAAAAAATTTTATCGAGCAGTTTCATCACATTTGCGTTTATAAAAATGATATTGCGTTGACTTTGCAGGAAATTCAAAAAATTTACGACAACAAAAAGCCGAGAGCAATTTTTTATTTTGAAAACAAATTTGATTTAAAAAAATTTGTCGAGTATCAGGCACTTTTTTATACATCTTTTTCAGGTTGCAGTGAATTTTCGATTGTGGATTTTTATAAAACTTTGACGACGACTGACGCAAGAATTTTGAATGTAAAATTTTGTCCCGAAGCTGATATTTTCAAGAAAAATTTTTCCGAGCCTGTTGCGATAATTTTTTGCCGCCCGGACGACGACGACACGCCGAGTATTATGGAGTGGAGCGAAAAAATTCCAAATGCAACTTTTATATTCGGAACTGTTGACAAGCCCGAAATTAAAAATTTGTGCGGGGTTTTTTCTGCCGAAGAAATTTTGACCGACGAAATGACCGTTTCAAAAAAATTTTTTGCTGAAGTACAGAAAATTTTATCGGACGGCGAAATAAATTTGTTTTTGAAAAGTGCAACAGAATTGAAAAATTATTTCAAAAATATCCCTGCCGTTAAAATTTTTTACGAAAATGAAATAATTTATCCCGGAAAAATTCTTCGTTACACTTCGGAAGGCGGTGCGGAAATAAATTTCAATATAAATCAATTTTTGGAAGTAAAAATTGCTGCCGAAAAAAATTCTGTCGTCGGCGAAGTTTATCAAAATGAATTTGAATTTTACATCGGGCCGAAAAGTTTTGAGCATGACAGTTGGAATTATTCCGAAGACAGTAAAATTTTTTCCTTCAAAAATTTTGAAGAGTTGAAATCTGCCTTGAAGGAGCCGTCTCTTTGTGCCGAAATAAATTGCGGAATCATTTATGCGGAGGAAGATTCTTTTTGCGCCAAAATTCGCGCGGCTTTGAAAAATCTTGTTTCGGATTCAAAAAATTTCAGTCAAAATATTTTGGCGACGAAAAATTTAATCGAAGAAATTTTAAAATCTTTGTGACGCGAAAGAAAGGGCAAAAAATGTTGATACAAATAAGTTCGGGTCAAGGGCCGGCGGAATGTGAATTTGCGGTGGGACTTTTTGCCGAAGAATTACAAAAAAATTTTCCCGACGCTGAGATTGTAAAAATTTCTCAAGGTCGGGAAAAAAATTGTTTCAGTTCGATAATTTTGAAAATCGACGCGGACATTTCGGAATTTGCCGGAACAATCGAATGGATTTGTCAAAGTCCGTTTCGCCCTCACCACAAGCGAAAAAATTGGTACATTCACGCGAAAATTTTGTCGGAAGTTGAAAAAATTGATGACGGCGGCGAATATAAAATTGAATATTTTCACTGCGGCGGCAAGGGCGGGCAGAATGTGAACAAAGTCGAAACCGGCGTAAGATTGATGCATTTGGCGACGGGAATCACCGTAACGGCGACGGAGGAGAGAACTCAACAGGCAAACAGAAAAATTGCCGAAAAAAAATTGAAAAAACTTCTTCAGTCAAAAAAAATTGAGTCCGAGAAAAAATTTAAAAATAATTCGTGGCAAGAACATTATCGACTTGAGCGCGGGAACCCGATAAAAATTTACGAAGGATCGGATTTTAAGCCGAAAGTTTAATTTTTGAGCAATTCGACGGCTTTTTTCAAAGTTTCGCCGATATTTTCGCGAATTACAATTTCGGCAATTTTATCGGCGCGAGTTTCGGATTTATTTATCAAAATCAAATGTTCGCCGTTAAAATAATCCACGAGACCCGCCGCAGGATAAACGATTAAACTTGTGCCGCCGATTATCAGAGTATCGGCTTCGGCAATCGCTTTCATCGAGTTTTGCAAAATTTTTGAATCCAAACTTTCTTCGTAAAGAACAACATCGGGTTTGACAATCCCGCCGCATTTTTCGCAGTGCGGAATCGGAACATTTTCCATGACAAAATTTATATCGTACTTTTCGCCGCAATTCACGCAATAACTTCTGCGAATTGAGCCGTGCAATTCATACACAGTTTTTGAACCGGCAATTTGATGAAGCCCGTCAATATTTTGGGTCACGACTGCAGACAAAATATTTCTGCGTTCAAGTTCGGCAAGCGCAATATGTCCGGCGTTGGGTTTCGCATTGAGATAGACAAAGCGTTTTCTGTAAAAATCAAAAAATTCTTCGGGATAATTCAAGAAAAAACTGTGAGAAGCCATCTCTTCGGGACGAAATTTTTTATTCAGCTTTTGATTGTAAATTCCTGTGGCGGAGCGGAAATCCGGAATCCCCGATTCGGTTGACATACCTGCGCCGCCGAAAAAAACTGCGCGATGACTTTTTTCCAAAATTCTGCCAAGTTTTTCAATGTCAGTCATGAAAACTCACCTCACAAATATTTTTGCGGCGATTATAACTGCGAACGAAAATTTCCGCAACTTTTCAAAAAACTTGGTAAAAAATTTGTACATTGAATTTGATATAATAAAAAAAATTTGGAGGGATTTTTTATGGCTACTCATGACGATTTGATAAAAGTTTTTGAGGACACACAGAAATTTTACGGCGAAAACGAGACGCTGAAAAAATCTGTTGCGGAGTCGATTGAAGGCACAAAAATTTATTTTGAAAATGAAAATCCTGTCATCGGCGAAAAAAGATTTAACGCGACGGAAATTTCTGTCGGAAAATATCGCACGTTTGAAACCGCGCAGTATTATCAAAAAAAATTTCCTGAAGCCAAAATCGCGGTTTTAAATTTTGCGTCGGCAACAAACCCGGGCGGCGGAGTCGTTCACGGCAGCAGAGCGCAGGAAGAATCGCTTTGCCGTTGTTCGACTTTGTATCCGGTTTTGGCGACGGATGAGCTTTGGAAAAAATTTTATAAATTTCACCGCGACAATTATACGGCGAAATATACCGACGCTTGCATTTTTACGCCGAAAATTTTCGTCATAAAATCCGACGAAGATTTGCCGCAAAAACTTCCGCAAGAAAAGTGGATTCAAGTGGACGTTTTGACTTGTGCCGCGCCGAATTTAAAAACTCATCCGAACAACAAATATAATCCCGGCTCGACAAAACCCGCTCGCATAACCGACGAAGAACTTTTTTCAATCCACAAACAGCGCGGACGGCATATTTTATCAATCGCCGCTCATCACGAGGCGGATATTTTGATTTTGGGCGCATTCGGTTGCGGGGCGTTCAAAAATAATCCCAACGTTGTCGCGAAGGCTTATGCGGAAATTCTTCCCGAGTTTGACGGATTTTTTCAAAAAATTGCTTTCGCGATTTATTGTCCGCCCGGCAAAAAAGAAAATTTTGTCGCTTTCAAAAAATTTCTCGACAAGTGAAATAAAAAAAATTCCTCCCGTTAAGCAAAATATTTTGCCGAGTTTTTCATAAACTTTTCATTGAAGAATTTTTCAATATGCGGTAAAATATTTGAAAATTTTTTTGGGAGGTTTTTTATTTTAAATGATTCACGTAGTAATTGATTTGGAAATGAATCCGGTAAAACGCGAATTTAAAGACGTGCGGCGGCATATGCTCGACGAGGTTATAGAATTCGGCGCGGTAAAACTCGATGAACATTACGTGCCGATTGAGGAGTTTCAATGTTACGTGCGACCCGAATTCGGCGAAATAACCAAGCACATCACAAAGTTGACGGGGATAACGGCTGAAACAGTTTCGGACAAGCCGAAGTTTGCGGAGTCGTTCGGAAAATTTTTTGACTGGATCGGCACGTGGGACATGAAAATTTATTCGTGGAGTTCTTCTGATATTAAGCAACTCAAAAGCGAATGTTCTTACAAACTGCCGACTTTCGACATCGACAAACTTGAGAGACAGTGGATTGACATTCAAAAAGAATTTGACGACAGAATCGGCTTGCACAGCAATTTGGCGTTGAAACACGCGGTCGGCGCGATGAACAGAAATTTTGAAGGAACTCAACACACGGCACTGGCGGACGCGGCAAACACCGCCGCAATTCTTTCGCTTATGCAGGACGACGAAATTTTTCACGAAACGATGAAACCGGTAATAGACCTGCTCAAGCCGCAACAACTTTCGGAATCAATCGGCGATTTATATCCCGAGCTAATGAATTTGAAATTCGACTAAAAAACAAATTAAAAAGCGATCGAAAAAATTCGGTCGCCTTTTTTATTTACTTCGATGATGAAAAATTTTTTTATGCGGGCACGTCATGTTTAACGCGCTCATGTTCTTCGGAGCGTTTGGCGTTGTTCCAAGAATTGAGATCGCCGGTGAGGTAGCCGGTTATTCTTCTGATGCGCTCAAATTTTTCGCCCTGAAGCTGATAATTTACGTCAACTTTTCCGTCATCGCACATTTTGACTTCGATACTTTTCAGAGGCTCGTTTGTGCGTTCACGGACGTAATCGACGTAATTTTTTGCCTCCTCCTCGGTAAAATTTTCAAGATTGATAACTTTAACTTCAACTCCGTCAATTTTCATCTTCAGCCTTCCTTTCTTTTAACCGATGTTCAAGTCTTCTTCATATGAAACCAACGTACGAGTCGGATACGGGATATTTATTCCTTCCGCGCTGAAACGTGTTTTCAACTTTTTTATAAATTCGTGCTTTAACAGACCCTGATGTCTGAAATCCGTAACTCGCATAAAAATATTGAAATCTATCGACGAATCATTGAACGCATTATAACGCAGATACGGTGCAAGGGGATTTCTGTCAATTCCGTCAGAATCGATTTTAGGTTCATAACCGTCAACTTTTATCATAAGCTCCCGCGCAACTTCAAGGGCAACGCGCTCAACTTTTTCAAGGTCGCTTTCATATCCCACGCCGACAGGTACAATAACATAAATATCATCACGAGGCATTGAATAATTTGTAGAAACCGCTCCTGCAATAACTTTGTTCGGAATGACAACGACATTTCCCGCATGCGCAGGCGTAATGGAAATAAATCGCCAGTTAATGTCAGTGACTTTTCCTTCGTCGCCTGTGGAAAGTTTTATGTAATCGCCGACGCGAATTTGTTTTGAAAGAATAATTTGCAGACCCGAAAAAATATTTTCCAGAGTTTCTTTGATACCGAAGGCAACCGCCATACCGCCGACACCCATTGCAGTAATAATCGGCGCGATTGAAACGTTGTAATAATCCAGTATAATCAAAAGCCCCGACGCGTAAACTCCGATTTTGAAAATCGTGTCAAGCAAAGTCGATTGAGATGCATCATTCGGACCGGAAAATTTCAGCCGAATAAAGCCCGACAAAGTTCGTTCGATAACCCGCGTGATTGTAAAAATAATGCTCGTAAATAAAATGTACGAAAAAAAAGTTACGATACCTGCGGGAAGTGTGGAAGACGTACTGACGACCCAATAAAGTCCGACGACAAGACAAAATGAAATCGGCACGCCCTGCAAGGCGTTGTAGAAAATGCTTTTTATCGTGCCTTCTTCAGTTTTCAAATGTCGCTCAAGCCGAGTTTTCAGCATACTGTTTAACGCAACGCCGACAAAAAGCGCGATTGTCAAAATCAGTATCGGAATGGTTAAATGTTTTGCCAATTCCAACCAGTTAATATTTGCGAAATAATCCAAAAAATTCTCACCTGCTTGAAAAAATTTTCTCCTCGACGTAATATTTTTATGTAAGGAGGTTTTTTTATGAAAAATATTTTAATTGAAGGACGCAGACTTCGACTTCGGCGCGCGAACGAATCGGATCTGCAGTACATTATCGCGCTGGAGTATGACCCCGAGAATTTAAAATTTATCGTGCCTTTCGACGAAGATTTTCACAAAGAAGTTATCAACTCCGACAACTCCGAAAAAATGGACGTGATTATCGAAGAAATTGACACTCAAACCCGCGCAGGATATTTTCTTCTGCAAGGCCTCAACACTCACGAAATCGAATGGACTCATGTAATTGTCGGGAAAAAAGGTCTCGGTTACGGTCGCGAAGGGCTTAACCTTTTGATGAAGTGGAGTTTTGAGATAAAAAAATTTCATCGCGGTTGGCTCGACTGCAAAGAGTACAACAAAGTCGCCATTAACCTTTATGAAAGTTCGGGTTTAAAGCGTGAAGGACTTTTGCGCGAAACTCTTTTGACGAACGGGGTTTATGAAAATCTGATAATTTTCGGGATACTCGACCGCGAATATTCGGGATAAGAAAAAGGGCTAGGGCTTTCCTTCCCTAACCCCCTGATTTTTATTTCCTAAATCCTAAACTTACACCGCGTTTGCCAAATCTTTGCCGAGTTTTTCGCAATTTGCCAAAACATCATCATCAGGCGCATTTTCGGCGATAACGTTGCCGAGAAGTTTTGCGCCGGCGTTTTTCGTGCGGTCAACCCACGCTTCCATCCACGCGCCTCCGCCCCAGCCGTAAGAACCGAAAAGGACAACGGGAATGTCGGCGATTTTTTCTTCCGCCTCAGTGAAAAACGGCTCAAAAGAATCTTCCTCAAGAACTTCATCGCCCATCGCGGGACAGCCGAAGGCAAAACCCGTGTAACCGTCCATTTTATCCGCAGAAAAGTCGTCAACCTGGAACAAGTCAACATCGATTCCGACAGC
The DNA here is from genome assembly GCA_905236725.1 of uncultured Selenomonadaceae bacterium. GTDB lineage: Bacteria > Bacillota > Negativicutes > Selenomonadales > Selenomonadaceae > Quinella. The sequence continues at coordinate 13,385 of CAJOCT010000042.1, forward strand.
CTTAATTCCCTCGATAACCGAGTTGGCCATAGCTTCGGTGTTGCCCGTGCCGCTCCAATAAACAACTGCAATTTTACTCATTTGAAAATCCCTCCAAATTTTTTATGCGTACCAATATTAACAATTTAATTATCTTACGTCAATATTTTTTTCAATTAAAGTTCAGTCAAAAATTCTTCAAAAGGCAGTCCCCAATTCCACGCCAAATTTAATTTTTCCGCGTGAGCGATACATTTTGTCACGAAATCCGCCGCCTTTTTCACAGAGTTTAATAAATTTTCTCCATTCAAAACAGACGCGGCAACGATTGCAAAAAATACGTCACCCGCGCCGCTCCTGTCACCGCCGAGTTTTTGCGAAGTCACCACATCAACTTTTCCGCCGTCGTAAATGAAATTTGAAATATTTTTTTCATCGTCAAAATCCATCGTCACGCCCGTGATAACAACTTTTCCGCCGCGAGTTTTCGCAGAAATGTTCGCCGCCATAATCGCCAAGTCCGAATCCGAAATAATTCCACGCACAGGATAGGGAATGTTCAAAAGTTCGCAAGCCTCCGTCAAATTCGGCGTGACAAGGTCGGCGAAGTGCAAAAGTTTTTTCATCTGCCTGCACATTTCGCGAGTATATGACGCATAAATTTTTCCGTGATCGCCCATAACAGGATCAATCATAATCAGCGCGGAAGAATTTTTTTTCAAGAAGTCGCCGACGATTTCAATTTGTTCGGCCGAGCCGAGAAAACCCGTCGCCACTCCGTCAAATTCCAAATTATTTTTCTGCCAACTGTCGATATAATTTTTCATTCGGTCGGTATAATCGTCAAAAAAATAATTTTTAAAGCCGGTGTGAACAGATAAAATCGCGGTCGGCAGGGGACAAACTTGAATTTTCAGTGCGGAAATTATCGGAAGTTCAACTGTAACCGAGCATCGCCCGAAACCCGTAAAATCATTTATCAGCGCGATTTTTTTTTGCTTCAAAATTTTTTCACTCCAAATTGTGACTTGCCAGGCGATTTTTTGCAAGCTCTTCAAATTCGCCGCGCCCGAAATTTACGAAAGGTTTAATGGAAATCCCGCCGCGCACGCTGAAAAGTCCCTCGACTTCCAAATAACGCGGGTTCAAAAGTTTAATTAAATCGTCCGCAATTTTATTGACCGCCTCTTCGTGAAAAATTCCCGTGTTTCTGAAACTCGTCAAATAAAGTTTCAAACTCTTGCTCTCGACAAGTTTTTCGTCGGGAATGTAATTTATTTTCATTGTGGCAAAATCCGGCTGATGAGTGACGGGACAAACGCAGGTAAATTCTTCGCAGGTGAGTTTAACGAAATAATTCCTGTCGGGATTTTTATTTTCAATCGCCTCCAAAAATTCGGGCGAGTACTCAAAAAGATAATTCGTAACCTTGCCGAGATTTTTTAAATTACTCATAAAATTCTGTCTCCTTTCAAGCCGATGACATCAACGTTTATCAGCTTTTCTTTAGAAAAAATTACTGTAAATTCGTCTTTAAATCACTCCTTGAAAAAATAAGCCCGCTTTTCGGCGGGACTTTTTTTATTTTACAATTTCTTTTTGATGTTGAGAAAATCAGCCATTTTTTGAATTGAACCCATCCTTATCAATTTTAACAAATTTTATATCAAAAGCAGAATTTTTTCAACCTTCAATCGGTGGGAATCACGGGCGTTTGTTAAACGCCGGAATTTTTTTTATAAAATTTTAATCGTCGCCGACTTCTCTCAACCTTGACATATTCCGCCTTATGACGAAAAACGCAATCGTCAAAGGAATGCATGCGCCGATCCACGCCATCGGATTTGCAAGACACGCGCCGAAATATCCCCAGTAATCAACGAGAAAAATCGCGGCGGCAATTCTCATAACAAGTTCAATCGCTCCCGCAACAGTCGGGACAAAACTTTTTCCCAGACCCTGCAAAGTAAATCGGAAAATAAAAAGTAACGCCAAAATCCAATAAGAAACGCCGTTGGTTATCAAAAATAATCTGCCGTACTCCACAATTTGTTCCTGACCTTCGCCGACAAAAAGTTTGATAATGTCCGCGCCGAAAAAAATATTGAAAATCGCGACGGCAAAACTGAAAGCGCAACTCATCCAAACAGTTTTTTTCACTCCGTCATGTATTCTGTCAAATTTTTTCGCTCCGAAATTTTGCGCGGTGTATGCTGCAACTGCCACGCCGAAACTCATCATCGGCATAACTGCAATTCCGTCAACTCTGTGAGCGGCGGCGAATGATGCAACTGCAATCGGGCCGAGTCCGTTCAAAGCCATTTGCAAAACTACCGCGCCGATTGCAATTATTGACGATTGAAAACCCATCGGCAGACCAATTTTTAAATGTTCCCAAATAATTTTTTTGTCAAAGTGCCAATCTTCTTTTCTGATGTGGAGGAGCGGCACATTTTTTTTGATGTAAAAAAAACAAATTATATTTCCGATAACAAGCGAAACGATTGTCGCACCCGCCGCGCCCGGTATTCCGAGTCCGAAAAAAATTATTGCAATCGGTTCAAGCAAAATATTTATGCAAAGTGTCGTTGCTTGAACTATCGTCGGTTTTTTGCTGTCACCGAGTGCGCGAATTAAATTTGTTTGCATTTGAATCATCACGAAGCCGATAACTCCGCCGTAAATTATTACGATGAAACTATACGCGCCGTCGATAATTTCCGGAGGAGTTTGCATAATTTCCAAAAGTTCGCGACAAAAAATTACTCCGACAATCGACAAAATTATTGACGCAATTATTGAAAGAATTATACAAACGAAGACGCTGTATCTTAATCCGTCAAAATCTTTCGCGCCGAATCTTTGACCGGTGTAAATTGAAAATCCGCTCGTCATTCCCATCACGAAACCGAGCATCAAAAACATTAAACTGCCTGTACAGCCGACCGCCGCCAATGCCTCGACTCCCAAAAATCTTCCGACAATCAGCGTATCGACGAATCCAAAAAGTTGTTGAAAAACATTTCCCGCCAAAAGCGGCAATGTGAAATAAAAAATCAGTTTTGCAGGCTCTCCGACCGTTAAATCTTTCACCGCGCCGGATTTTTTTTCTTCCGTCATAAAATTTCCCTCAATGCCTCAAGTAACAAATTATTTTCTGTGCGGGTGCGAATTGCCAAACGCAAATATCTTTCGTCCAATCCAGCAAAGTTCGCGCAGTTTCTCACCAAAATTTTTTTCTCTTGAAGTTTTTTCAACGTAAAAGCCGCCAATTCCTTCGACTTCAACCGAATTAAAATAAAATTTACGCTCGGCGGGAAAATTTTTATCGGCAGTTCAGATAATTTTTCCGCGAAATATTTTTTTTCACCTTCAAGCCAAATTCTTGTGTCTTTCAAAAATTTTTCGTCCGAAAGTGCGACTGCTCCGACTTTTTGCGCCAAAAAATTCACGTTCCAAACGTCTTTTGCGAAATTTAATCGTTCCGCAAAATTTTTTTCCGCAACTGCAAATCCCAATCTTAATCCCGGTATCGCGAAAATTTTCGTCAACGATTGCACGACAAAAATTTTTTCAGATAAAAAATTTCTCGCTGACTCAATCGGCAAAAAATCTATGAATGATTCATCAATCACGACTGAAAATTTTTCCGCAAGTTTTAAAATTTCTTCGATTGAAATTAAATTTCCAGTCGGATTATTCGGCCGCCCGATGATTACGCAATCCGCATTTCGTTTCAAAATTTTTTCAACGTCGATTTTAAAATTTTCTTCCGCGCGTGTTAAAAAAAATTCGACTTCCGCGCCTGAAGATTTTGCCGCACGTTCATATTCCGAAAAACTCGGCACCGGAATTAAAATTTTTTTCGGTCTGAAAACATTGCAGTACAAATAAAAAAATTCTGCCGCTCCGTTTAATAAAATTAAATTTTCCGCAGAAATTTTATATTTTCGCGAAAGTGCCGATTTTAATTCAGTTGCATTTGAGTCGGGATAATTTATGATTCCGCGAAAATTTTTTTGTAAAGTTTGCAAAATTTTTTCCGAAAGTCCGAGCGGATTTATATTTGCGCTGAAATCCAAAAAATTTATCGGTTTTCCAAATTTATCATAAATTTGCCCGCCATGTTGAAATTTTTCCATAAAATAAAATTCCTCCAAAAAAATTTTTTTTTGATTATAACATAAAAAATTTTTGAAAAAAAAAACTCCGCAAATTCGATTTAAGCCGAATTGAGGAGTTAATTTTTAAAAATGGTGTAGTGGCGCGACTTATAAATTTTGCGAAAAAGACTTTTTGTAAAGAAAAAATTCAAGAAAAAACTTTTTGTAAAGAAAAAATTATTTTCCGCTGACTTTCGCCCAAGAATCTTTCAAGCCGACAACGCGATTAAAAACTAATTTTTCGGGCGTGGTGTCATAATCGACGACGAAATATCCCAGCCGCAAAAATTGATAATGAGTTCCCGCCGCAGTAAATTTTACGCTCGGTTCGATTAAAGCATTTTCGATAACGATTAAAGATTTCGGATTTATTGCGGCGATAAAATCTTCAGG
>CAJOCT010000042.1:17966-25202 GCA_905236725.1 uncultured Selenomonadaceae bacterium
GCGCTGACCCAGTGAATTGTGCCTTTAATTTTTCTGCCCGCAGTCGCTCCGCCGGATTTTGAAGTCGGATCAATCGTGCAATGAAGTTCAAGAATATTTCCGTCGGAATCTTTAATAACTTTTTCGCATTTGATTATATAAGCGTGTTTGAGTCGAACTTCGCCGCCGGGTTTGAGACGGAAAAATTTTTTCGGCGCATTTTCCATAAAATCTTCTCTTTCGATAAAAATTTCTCTCGTGAAAGGAATGTAACGACTTCCGCCAAGTGTCGGATGATTGTCCGCCGTCAAATATTCTGTTTTATTTTCGTCAACATTCGTCAAAATAACTTTCAGCGGATTTAAAACTGCCATAATTCTTTGCGCCGTGTTGTTCAAATCTTCGCGAACACAATGTTCAAGCATCGACACATCAACAAGACTGTTAGACTTAGCCACTCCGATTTCATTGCAAAAATTTCTGATTGCCGCAGGAGTGAAACCGCGTCGCCTCATTCCCGAAAGAGTCGGCATTCTAGGATCGTCCCAGCCTCTGACATGTTTTTCTTCGACAAGCTGACGCAGTTTTCTTTTGCTTGTAATCGTGTTTGTTACGTCCAGTCGCGCAAATTCAATCTGACGCGGACGAGTGTTTACGTCGAAGCCGAGCGAATCCAAAAGCCAATCATAAAACGGGCGATGATCTTCAAATTCAAGCGTACAGACGGAATGAGTTATATTTTCTATCGCGTCTTCCAGCGGGTGGGCGAAATCGTACATCGGATAAATTACCCATTCGTCGCCGGTGTGATGATGGTGGACGCGAGAAATTCGATAAATGACGGGGTCGCGCATATTTATGTTGGGCGAAGCCATATCGATTTTTGCGCGAAGAACTTTTTCACCGTCCGCAAATTCTCCCGCCTTCATTTGCTCGAACAAATTTAAATTTTCGTCAACACTGCGATTTCTGAAGGGACTTTCTTTCCCGGGTTCAGTTAAAGTGCCGCGATAATTTTTAATTTCTTCCGCGCTCAAGTCATCGACGTAAGCAAGACCGCGTTTAATGAGTTCAACCGCGAAATCGTAAAACTTGCCGAAATAATCTGACGCGAAAAATTTTCTGTCGCCCCAATCGAAACCCAGCCATTTAATATCTTCCTGAATCGAATCGACGTATTCGACATCTTCTTTGGTCGGGTTTGTGTCGTCGAAACGCAGATTGCAAAGACCGTGATTGTAATTCGCGAGACCGAAATTCAAGCAAACTGATTTTGCGTGCCCGATATGCAAATAGCCGTTGGGCTCCGGCGGGAAACGCGTGTGAATGCCGTCGGAATATTTGCCCGCCTTCAAATCGTTTTCAATTTCCTGCTGAATAAAATTAACCATTTAAAAATTCTCCTTTAAGTATTTAAGATATTTAAAATTTTTAATTAAATCCTCGTGCCGTTCCAACTGCTTGATAAAATACCGCATAACGTTGGAATAATATTTTTTTACATCTTCGATCGGTTCAAGTCCTTTTGCACGTGCCCAATTAACATGTTGAGTAAGAATTTCAAAATCTTCTTTTTCCCACCTTTCACTATCACCAAAAAATTTTTTCAGTTGTGGACTGATTAAGTAACAAAACGGTCCCTTAGTGTTGACTTTAAAAACCGAAAGCGTTGAATCTACATAAAAAATGTTTTTGTCGTGCATATGATTTAAAATATTTTGAAGACGATTTATTATTGCTGTGCATCTTGGAATAAATAAAACTTCCGCATGATCTTTCAAAAATATTGAATTGTGTGAACAAGATCCTACAGTTGAGGCAAATCTTTCGCAATTTGCCAAAATGTTAAGTTGATCATAAAAAGAAAAATTTTCCGGTTTTATCACGGCATAGCCCTTGGAATCGAAATATTTGGCAAGTCTTTCCACTCCTATTTGGCGTTCATCGTCATGATGAAAGAAAAAGTTTTTCTGCGGAAGTTTTGTAAAATTTTTCTTGGCATAATTTCTGATTTGCTCAATGGTCTCAACGTATTCTTTAGTAAAAAAAGCGCGGGGGATTGATTCATCAGGCAAAATAATTTTACTAAACTTTGCCGGTTTGTCGATAATCTGAATTTTATCCAAATCAATCTCCAGAATTTTGAGCAATTCTATAAATTGAGGTATTACCCCCCTCCCCCCCCCTGATATCCCAAGGATTGATAATAATGTTGCAGGAAGAAAATTGTTTTTTATAAACATCGGTTTTAAAGAACCAAACTCGTCTTATCTCGTCAGTTATAACGTGTCCTCAAACAGGAAAATACATTGTAAGGTAAACAACAGTCGTGTCAAAATGGGGGACTTTTTCTTCCGGAGTGTAGGCTCCAAGTCCTTGCTCACTAAGTACAAAACTTTCTTTAATCCAGTTTCCCTCGGAATCGACAATCCCGCCGACCCCCCGAGTCCAATTTCCGTTCACTGTAACGCTTCTATGAGGAAGAATAGTTCCGTTTTCATAAACTTTAAAATTCAACTGCTTATCGGAAAAAGGATTTGAGCTAAAGGCTTCTTTGTAAATTTCGCTACGATAAAGACCATCATAATTTACCATGAAAAAATTCTCCTTTCACTGCGTCAAATTATTTTGAGATTGCGAAAAATTTTGAGTTTGCGCAGGCGGCTGATAATTTACTTTTTGGTCTGCCGATTGCCAAGCCATAAAAACAAAAGCAATGACCGCAACAGCTATGGCAACAATTCCGACGATGGCGGCAATAGTCAAATTTTGAATGTTTTTTAGCGCATCTCGGATTTCCGCCCGAAGTTCATTTGCTACAGCATCTTGTTTTTTCTGCATTTCCCTCATATCGGCTTCATGTTGCCTGCGAAGTTCTTTAATGTCTGCGTCACGTTTGTTATCGCGATCGCGCATTTCATCAATAAAATTTTCGATAATTGATTTAAAATCATCAACTTCCTGTTTTGTTTGTGCAATTTTAATATCCTGTTCGGCGTTCGTCATTTTAATCACCTTCCAAATAATTTCGAATACTGTGAGGTTATTAAAATTTTCAGCGGTATTTTATCAACTCAAGATTATTTTTTCAATGAAAAGAAGTTTGAGTAAAAAAATTTTTGATTTTATTGTCAAATGCGCCAAAAAAATTTAAAATTGCCGAAGGTTTTCATTCTCATCAAAAAAATTTTTTTAAGGAGGGATTTTTACAGGTGACGATTGACGAAAAATTTTTTAAGTTGAAAAAATATCTGCGCGGATTGGAAAGTTTGGCGGTTGCATTTTCAAGCGGCGTTGATTCGACTTTTTTGTTAAAAGTCGCGCATGACGAACTTGGCGAAAAAGTTTTGGCGATTACGGCAAACTCAAATTTTTTTCCGCGTCGCGAAATTGATGAGGCAAAAAATTTTTGTGAGCGCGAAAAAATCAGGCAAATTATTTTTAACGCGAACGATTTGAAAGAAATTGAAAATAATCCGCCGAATCGCTGTTATCTTTGCAAAAAAAATATTTTCGCGCAGATAAAAAAAATCGCGGCGGAAAATAAAATTTTTCACGTCGCGGAAGGCTCAAATATGGATGATAATAACGATTATCGACCCGGTATGAAGGCAATCGCCGAACTTGAAATAAAAAGTCCTCTGCGCACGGCTGAACTTTACAAAAATGAAATTCGCGAGCTGTCGAGAAAATTAAATTTGCCGACCGCCGATAAGCCGTCTTTTGCCTGTCTTGCTTCGCGGTTTGTTTACGGCGAAAAAATTACTCCCGAAAAACTTTCGCAGGTCGAGAAGGCCGAAGAATTTTTGCGCGAAAAAAATTTTAAGCAGTTTCGAGTTCGTATTCATGGAAATTTGGCGCGAATTGAAATTTTGCCGACTGATCTTGAAAAAATTTTGCCTGTTCGTGAAGAGATTGTCAAAAATTTAAAAAATTTCGGATTTGATTACGTTTCGTTGGATTTGCAAGGTTACAGAACGGGCAGCATGAATATTTTTTAAGGCGGTGAAATTTTTGGAAGAAAAAAATTTACCTGAATTGCAATGGTTTCCGGGGCACATGAAAAAAGCCGAAAGACTTATTCGCGAAAATTTAAAATTAGTCGATTTGGTCATAGAAGTTTTGGACGCGCGAATACCTTTTTCAAGCCAAAACCCGCTGTTGAAAGAACTTTCGGGCGAAAAAATAAATTTAAAAATTCTAAATAAATCCGACTTGGCGGACGAAAAATTGACGCAAGATTGGTTAAAATTTTTCCGCGAAAAAAATTTTCCCGCAGTGGCAATCGACGCGACGAAAGGCACGGGAATAAAAAATTTAATTTCGACGGCAAAAAATTTGGCGGAAGAAAAAACTCACAAGCTGACAAAGTACGGAGCAAAACCGCGCTCGGCCCGCGCAATGGTCATCGGAATCCCAAACGTCGGGAAATCTTCGCTGATAAATCGGATTGCGGGAATGAATCACACAAAAATTGAAAATCGGCCGGGCGTAACTCGCGCGAAACAGTGGATCAAAATTTCTGACGGCTTGGACTTACTCGACACGCCGGGAATTTTATATCCGAAATTCGACGACAAAAAAATCGCGCTGAAACTCGCCTGGACTTTTGCAATAAATGACGAAACCTTCGACACAGAAACGGTAACCTGTCTTTTGCTGGAAAAATTGGCGAAAAAAATTCCCGACAAACTTTGCGAACGATTTAAAATTTCCGAACTGCCGACTGACGGACAAGAAATTTTAAATTTAATCGGGAAAAAACGCGGTTGTTTGATTCGCGGCGGTGAAGTTGACATTGAAAAAGCCGCACGATTGGTTTTAACAGAATTTCGCGCGGGAAAAATCTCTCGCATAACTTTGGACGAAATCGAGGAGGTCACAGAATGAATTTTGAAAATCTGATTGTTTGCAGAAATTTGCTTGCGGACAAAATTTTTAATCCGACTGCCGATAAATTTGAGATTGCGGCGAATTTAATCGAAAAGGCGGAGCAACTCGGTTTGAGCGGAAATATTTTTCGCAGTTACTTAATTTACTTTCTATCGCACGAGCCGAATTTAATTTCTGAAACCGTCGAACTGAACGGCGGAAAAATCGGCGAAAGTCTGCGCGAAGCATTCAAGCACGATATAGAAATTATTTTCGCCGAAAAAAATCTAAACTCGCCTCTGCCGCTGTTGCAAAATTACCGGTCGACCGAAAAAAATAATCTTGAGTCATTCGCCGCACTTGAAAAAAATCTTGAAAATTTGAACGACGCGGAAAAAATCACTGAAATTTTTATCGAGCATTACAAAAAATTCGGTTACGGTGACATTGCGGAGTACCGCGCATTTCGTTGGGATAAAAATCTCGTCGGCATAAAACATTTTGAAAAAATTTCGTTGAAAGATTTAATCGGTTACGCTCATCAAAAAGAATTGCTGACGAAAAATACAAAAGCATTTATCGAGAAAAAACCTGCGAACAATGTTTTGCTTGTCGGAGCGCGGGGTACGGGAAAATCTTCAGGCGTGAAAGCTCTCGTCAACGAATATTATTCTGAAGGTTTGAGACTTTTACAAATTACCAAGCCGCAGTTAAAAATTTTGCCGGAAATTATGGACGCGTTGAGAAAATTCGCGGGAAAAAGATTTATCATCTTTTTGGACGATTTGTCTTTCGATGAATCGGAATCTGAATATAAATCTTTGAAATCGTCGATTGAAGGCGGAGTGGAATCTCGGCCGGAAAATGTTTTGATTTACGCAACTTCAAACCGCCGTCATTTGATTCGCGAGCAAGATTTTGACGACAGATATAATGACGACAGCGTTAACGAAAATATTTCACTTTCCGACAGATTCGGGCTGATTATTCATTATTATGCGCCGACGCAGACGGAATATCTTGAAATTATTCGTCATATGCTCAAGAAAAAAAATATTTCCCTTGACGAAGAAACTTTGCGGATTGAAGGTCTTCGTTGGGAAATGTCGCATTCGGGCCGAAACGGCAGGACTGCTCAACAATTTGTAAATTATTTTTTGGGAACAAGATAAAAAAATTTTTTATTTGCCTTCGGGCAATTTTTTTTTTGCAGGAAAATATTTTTGAAAAAATTTTATAGGAGGCGGTGAAAATGTCAGAATTGAGAGCGGAGGCAATAAATTTAGTTGAAAACGTTCCCGAAAAATATTTGTCGGAAATAATTCAATATGTGAAGAATTTCATTTCCGAAAAAGAGATTACTAGCGAAAAAGCATTACTGCATTTATTCCGGTCTATCTGTTCAAAGCGTGATACCTCTACCACGCCATCGACTCATCGCCGATTCTTGAAACATCCTTGTTTCGTTATTTAATTTTCAAAGTGCCTTTGCTTTAACGTCCCTTCGACTGCTTCTTACTGTTGTTTTGTTTGTTCAACAACTTTTATGATTGTATTACACATACAAGAAAAATATTTGTCAAGCATTTTTTAAAACTTTTTTTATTTTTTTTGTTCAAAAAGTTTTTGACTAACAAATAAAAAGAATGTATAATATTACAGGAGGTGTTGACAATGGATTTTGAAAAAATCAGTTTAGCCGAACAAATAAAGCGGATTTCTAATTATCGGGGCTGGAATATGAATCAACTTCGCGAAGAATATAATAAAAAATTCGGCACAAACTATATTCAGCAAAGTTTTTCAAAAAAACTTAATCGCGGCGCAATTCGCCTTGATGAGTTTGAACAGTTCGCGGATTTGCTCGGGTTTAAAGTGAAATTAGAATTGGTCGACAAAAAAGAAGGTGATTAAATTTATGAAAATTGAAGTCAATTTGAGCGAAGAAGAATTTAATATTCTTGAAGAGCGGGCAAGCAAAAACAATATCGGTATTTCCGAATATATGCGCCGTGCAATGCTTGAAAAACTCGAAGATGATGAAGACTTAGAGGCGGCAAATGCGGCTTATGCCGAATATCTCAAAAATTCTGTAGCCACGCCCGCCGATGAAGTCTTTGCAAGGTTGGGTTTGTAATGAAAAATTATTCTGTGGTTATCAGTCCTGCTGCTGAAAAAGATATTGCCAAACTCGATAAACCTGTACAGCAACGCATAAAGAAATACGTTCAAGAAAAATTGACGGGTTGCGAAAATCCCCGCCAATATGGCAAGGTCTTAGAGGGCGATTTAGGGCGTGTTGGCAAAGCCTAAATTTGAATCATTACTGCAGCGAGAATAATGAAATTCAGAAAACAATTTGACAATTTGTCGTAACGTGTTGCA
>CAJOCT010000043.1:0-16919 GCA_905236725.1 uncultured Selenomonadaceae bacterium
AGCGAAACTTACAAAAAATGTTCAGAGCATCCGGGAATGAATAATTATGTAAGAAGTTTAAGTAATTTTGTTAGCGACATAAAAACTTTGACAAAATAGAAAAATTCTTTCCATCTGTCGAGAGCGACAGATTTTTTTGTGCGGAAAATTTTTTGTGGTATAATCGAGAAAAATTTTTTGAGGAGCAAAGTTTAAATGACACGTTTTGGAATCGGATACGACGTTCACCGGCTCGTCGAGAATCGAAAATTGATTTTGGGCAATGTCGAAATTGAGCATAAATTCGGACTTGCGGGACATTCCGACGCAGATGTTTTAATTCACGCGATAATTGATGCACTTTTCGGAGCGGCGGCTCTCGGCGACATCGGGCAACATTTCCCCGACACTGACGAAAAATTTAAAAATATCGACAGCGGAAAACTTTTGACGGAAACTTGCAAAATTCTGCGCGAAAAAAATTTTTCGATTGTAAATATCGATTCTGTCGTCGTTGCGCAAAAACCTAAACTCTCGCCGCATATTTTAAAAATTCGTCAAAGGCTGGCGGAAATTTTGCAGATTGATATTGACTGCGTGAGTGTGAAGGCGAAAACTGAAGAAGGACTCGGGTTTACGGGGACTGAACAAGGAATTTCGGCTTATGCCGTTGCCTCTCTGGAAAAAATTTAGTTGAGGATTTTTTTTGATGAAATTTTTTTCACGGATAAAAAAAGATATTCGCGTGGTTTTGGAGCGTGACCCTGCGGCGAAAAATATTTTGGAAGTCGTGCTGTGTTATTCGGGACTTCACGCAATTTGGTTTCACAGAATCTCGCACGCACTTTTCAAACGCGGCTGGATCGTTTCGGCGCGATTGATTTCAAATTTCTGCAGATTTTTGACGGGAATTGAAATTCATCCCGGGGCAACAATCGGCGACGGACTTTTCATAGATCACGGCACGGGAATTGTTATCGGCGAAACTGCGGAGGTCGGAAGAAATGTTACTCTTTATCAAGGCGTTACTCTCGGCGGCACGGGTAAAGAATCCGGCAAGCGTCACCCGACAATCGGCAACAATGTTGTTATCGCGACGGGCGCGAAAGTTCTCGGCAGTTTCAAAGTCGGCGACCATGCGAAAATCGGCGCGGGCAGTGTTGTTTTAAAAGAAGTTCCCCCGCATGCAACCGTTGTCGGAATACCCGGACGCGTCGTAGTTTTGCACGGCGAAAGAATTCACAACCGCGAAGAATATAAGCAGGCTTGGTTAAATTTTTGCGCCGAACGCGGTATGAATATTGAGGATAAAAATATTTATGATGAAATTTGCGAAGAAATTGACGTTGATTTGAATCATGATATTTTGCCTGACCCCGAACGCGAAATGATGGAAGTTGCACTGCGACAAATTCAGCGGCTTGAAAAAAGAGTTTCCGAACTCGAAACAGAATTGGAACTGACCCGCGCGGAAATTTCTGCGGAATCCGAAAGAACTTCCGCGCTTGAGGCAACAGTTGAAGATAAAAAAATTTAGTCGGTAAAAAGAAAGGAGCAGACTGTGCGAAAAGAAGTTTTTTTGAAGTTAGTCGTTTGTTTGACGGCTATCGTGGCATTATTCGTAATTTTTATACGTCCGCTGGCTCATTCAATTCGGCAAGGATTGGACTTGCAGGGCGGCACTCACGTGGTTTTGGAGGCTGAAGACACTGACATTGCGAAAGTTGACGAGGATGCAATGCAAAGAGTTGTCGGCATTATGGAAAAGCGCGTCAATGAATTGGGCTTGACGGAGCCGATTATTCAGCGCGAAGGACAGCGCAGAGTTATTATCGAACTGCCCGGCATTAAAGACCCCGATAAGGCCATTGAGACTATCGGAAAAACTGCAATGCTTGAGTTCAAGGACGAAGAGGGACAAACTCTTTTGACGGGCAACGATTTAAAAGACGCTCAAGCCGCAATGAATCAGCAGAACAATCAAGCCGTCGTCAACCTTGAATTTAGTGACGAAGGTGCGAAAAAATTTGCCGATGCGACGATGAAAAATGTCGGGCGACAAATTGCAATTTTACTTGACGGCGAAGTTTTGACAGATCCCGTTGTCCGTGAACCGATAATGGGCGGACGTGCGGAAATTTCCGGTCAAAAAAGTTTGGAAGAGGCGCAACATTTGGCAGTACTTTTGAGGAGCGGCGCACTTCCCGTAAAAGTCAACATCATCGAAACGCGAACAGTCGGTCCGTCACTCGGTCAAGACTCGAAAGACAAATCTGAATTTGCGTTTGTCGTCGGGATCGCGGCGGTTTTAATTTTTATGTTGCTCTTTTACAGAATGTGCGGATTCGTCGCGGATATAAGTTTAATGGCTTATACTTTGCTTTTGCTGGGAGTTTTGAAGGCACTCGACGCAACTTTGACATTGCCGGGCGTTGCGGGAATAATTTTATCAATCGGTATGGCCGTTGACGCGAATGTTTTAATTTTTGAACACTTCAAAGAAGAATTTCGCTTGGGAAAAACTATTCGCTTTGCAATGGACGCGGGATTTAAACGCGCCTTTACAACAATTCTCGACTCCAACACAACTACAATTATTGCGGCGGCGGTGTTATTTTTCTTCGGCACGGGAACAATTCGCGGCTTTGCAATTACTTTAGGTCTCGGCGTTGTGCTTTCAATGTTCACGGCGATAACCTTGACGCAATATTTGCTGAAACTTTTGGTAAACTCAAATATTTTCAAGAGTCCGAGTGTTTACGGCGCGGACGGTTTTGTTTTATTCGACGATTCAAAGGCGGTGAAGAAAAATGCCTAAATTTGACATTGCGGGACGCGCGAAAATTTGGTTTATAATTTCACTGCTGATAATAATCCCGGGAATTTTTTCAATGTTGACGCGCGGATTAAATTTCGGAATCGACTTCACGGGCGGCACGATTATCGATTTAAAATTTGAACAGCCCGTGGAAATTTCAAAAGTTCGCGAAAGTTTGAAACCGTTCGGACTTGACGGAGCAACCATTCAACTTTCCGGCGAAAGTTCGGACGTTGCAAGCTCGACTGATGTAATGATTCGCACGATTGACCTTGAAGAAAATCAGCGAAAAGAAGTTATGGCGGGGATAAAATCTTTTGTCGGCAACTATGAAGTTTTGCGCGAAGAAAAAGTCGGAGCAACAATCGGCGGCGAATTGATTTTTAACGCGGTGATGGCTCTGGTGATTTCTTGGGTGCTGATAATTTTATACATTGCCTATCGCTTTGAATTTAAATTCGGATTTGCGGCAGTTCTCGCACTCGTTCACAATGTTTTAATTGTGCTGTCAATTTTTTCATTCACGCAGAAACAAGTCGATTCGTCATTTGTCGCCGCACTTTTAACCATCGTCGGCTACTCGATAAATGACACGATTGTTATTTTCGACAGAATCCGCGAAAATTTAAAACTTCACTTCAGGCGCGGAGGAAATGTCGCCGAAATCGTCAACCGCTCGGTTTATCAGACTTTGACCCGCTCGCTTTATACGGTCTTCACCTGCTTATTCACAACTTTTGCGCTGTACTTTTTCGGCGGGGAGACGACAAAAGATTTTGCCTTCGCGCTGATAATCGGTTTTACAAGCGGCTGTTATTCGTCAATTTTTATCGCCGGACCGCTTTGGCTGACGTTCAGAAATATGGACAAGAAAAAATCTTAAATTTTTATCGTAAATAAAAAAACTCCTCGTGATTTAAATCGGGGAGTTTATTTTGTGCAAAAAAGGAGGTTTATCGTGAATAAGGCTTTTTATGACAATGAACGCGAAATTGATTTGACTGAACAAAGAGAACTTCATCGGCGCGAAAAAAAAGTTATTTGGGCGCGGAGCGGAATTTTTTTTGCGATAATTATCGCCTTTACAATCGGCGCAGACCTTCATCAAGGCAACGGATATTTGGGCGCGGCGATTTTGACGATGATTTTTATTCGGCTCGTCAGTTATCACAATTACATAAAAAATCGGCAAAAGTTTTTGATAAGTCGGCTGAATGTTTTAAATTCTTACATCGTCCGTGCGCGGGGAACTTGGCGCAATCGTTCAAATGACGGCAGTACTTATCTTAAGACGGATCGCCCGCAGGACACCGATTTATATATTTTCGGACCGGGCTCAATTTTTCAATACATTTGCGCGGCGCGGACAAAAAGAGGGCGTGACAGGTTGGCGGAGGCACTTTCACCCGATCCGCCGCATTTTTCGCAAGTAAGAGTAAGACAGCGCGGAGTTGCAGAACTTTTGCAAAGACCGCGCCTTTCTCTCGACCTTGAGGCGTACGCCCGACTTATGCCGAACAATCACGACACAACCGAGTTAATAAATTCCGTCGAAAAACTTTTGCCGACTTCGGGAAAAATTTTTTACTTGAGATTTTTACCCCTGCCGCTTTTTGTTTTGACGAGTTTTTTGGCAGTCAAAGGAATTTTAAGCCCCGTCATCGCTTCGACCGTCCCGATAATTTCCCTCGCAATCGCCTTCGCAATGTCCAATGTCACTTCAAAAATTTTAAAGCCGTTGCAAACTTTTTCAAAAGAATTAAAACTTTATCAGGCAATTTTTGAAAGACTGGAGTCGACGGACTTTAATTCAAGTTGCATGCGGACGATAAAAAATTCTTTGACGGACGAAGTATCCGCCGCACAAAAATTAAAAATGCTCTCACTTCTTGCCCGAGTTGTCGACGCGAGAAAAAATCCCGTCTTCTATCTTTTGGGCAACGCATTTTTCTTGGCAGATTTTTTTTGCGCGGCAACATTTTTAAATTGGCAGAAGACCGCCACTCGACATTTGCCGAAATGGATTGATGCTTGGTCGGAAGTTGAAGTTTTAATTTCTCTCGCGTCAATCGGTCAAACTCGAACGACTTACTGTTTCCCGAAACTTTTGGAAGGTTCCGAACCTCGACTTTCCGCAAAAAATTTATCCAGTCTTTTAATCGCCGATAAAAAAGCCGTTGCGAATGACGTTGACTTGCAGCCCTCGACGACGATTATAACCGGCGCGAATATGAGCGGAAAAACAACTTGGATTCGCACGGTTGCCGGAGCGGTGATTTTGGCTTATGCGGGCGCACCGGTTTGCGCGGAAAGTTTTTCTGTCAGCAAATTCGCGGTCTTTACGTCGATTCGCGTGAATGACGACATAAGTCAAGGCGTTTCGACTTTTTACGCGGAACTTTTGCGAATTAAAATTATGATTGAGTACAACAAAAAAAATTTGCCGATGCTGGCCTGTATCGACGAAATTTTCAAAGGCACGAATGAGGCTGACAGAATTATGGGAGCGCGGGAGGCAATTCAGCGGCTGACGAATGAGCGCAGTATAACTTTGGTGACGACGCACGATTTTGAACTTTGCGAAATGACTTCGACAAATTCCGCGCCGATTTTAAATTCTCACTTTGAGGAATATTACGAAGGCGACGAAATTAAATTTGACTTCAAACTGCGTAAAGGTCGTTGCACAACGACAAACGCGAAATATTTGTTGAAGATGGCGGGAATTTTGGATGAATTTTGATTTTTACTTTCCCGGGATCGGAACTTTGATAAATGTTGCGGCGATTTTTTTCGGCGGAGTGTTCGGACTTTTCGGCGGGAAATTTTTGACTGAAAAAATTCGTCAAACGCTGCAAATTTCTTGTGCGGTCACGGTGATTTTTCTCGGGCTTTCGGGAACTTTGAGCAAAATGTTTTCAATTAAACCTGACGGCACGATTAAAACTGACGGAGAAATTTTACTGATTGTGAGTTTGATTGTCGGCGGGCTTATCGGCGAAATTATCGACATCGACAAAAAATTTGAGAATTTCGGCGAGTGGCTGAAAAAAAAATCCGGCAATGACGGAGATAAAAAATTTGTTGACGCATTTGTCACCGCGTCCCTGACGGTTTGTATCGGAGCGATGGCAATTATCGGCGCGATTAACGACAGACTTTTTCACGACCCGACGATTTTAATTGCGAAATCTGCGCTCGACGCGGTAATTATTTTGGTTATGACGTCAAGTCTCGGCAAGGGCAGTATTTTTTCGTGCATTTCCGTCGGAATTTTTCAAGGCGCGATAACTTTATTTGCGGGATTTATCGAACCGTTTATGACGGAAATCGCGCTGAAAAATTTATCGTGCGTCGGGAACGTTTTAATTTTTTGCATCGGAATAAATTTAATGTTTGAAAATAAAATTCGCGCCGCAAATTTATTGCCCGCGCTGGTAGTTGCCTGTCTTTTCGGTTGAGAGAAATTTTTTTTTTTGCTATAATTCGGGAGAATTTTTTAGTTGACAAAGGAGAATTTTATGGATAAAAAAGAAGCTCTTGCAAATGCGATGAAACAAATTGAAAAAGAATTCGGCAAAGGCTCGATAATGAAAATGAGCGAAGGCGGGCGGCTTGACGTGAAAGCTGTTTCGACGGGAATTTTGCCGCTTGATGTTGCGTTGGGAATCGGCGGAGTGCCTCGCGGGAGAATTATTGAAATTTACGGACCGGAGTCCAGCGGAAAAACTACGGTCGCGCTTCATATGATTGCGTCGATGCAAAAACTCGGCGGGACGACTGCTTTTATCGACGCTGAACATGCACTTGACCCGGTTTATGCGAAAAATCTCGGCGTAAATCTCGACGATCTTTTGGTCGCGCAACCCGATTACGGCGAGCAGGCTCTGGAAATTGCGGACGAACTTATCAGTTCTGCGGCGGTTGACATGGTTGTTATCGATTCTGTTGCCGCACTCGTACCGAAGGCCGAAATTGAAGGCGATATGGGTGACGCGCAAGTCGGTTTACACGCGCGAATGATGAGCAAGGCGATGAGAAAATTGGCGGGCGTTATCAGCAAGACCGATACGGTTGCAATTTTCATCAATCAGATTCGCGAAAAAGTCGGAATTATTTTCGGAAATCCCGAAACGACGACGGGCGGCAGGGCGTTAAAATTTTATTCGTCGATTCGTCTGGAAGTTCGAAAGGGTGAGGCGATTAAACAGGGCACGGAAGTTATCGGCAATCGAACGAAAGTTAAGGTCGCGAAAAATAAAGTTGCGCCGCCGTTCAAAACCGCCGAGTTTGATATAATGTACGGCACGGGTTATTCACATATCGGAAGTATTTTGGATATGGGCGTTGAGCGCGAAATTATCGACAAGTCCGGCGCGTATTTTTCTTACGGCGGAAATCGACTCGGGCAAGGCAAAGAGAATGCGAAAAAATATTTGACTGAACATCCCGAAATTGCCGTTGAAATTGAAGGAAAAATCCGCGAAACTTTTACAAAGACCGCCGAAACTTCCGAACAGCCTGAACAAGTTGAAAAAATTCCTGAAGACAGCGGCGAAGATTAAGAATTTGTAATTTTAGATTTTAGATTTTAGATTTTAGGCGATGCAGATTTTTAGGAAAAAAATTTTTTTTGAATGTTGATTTTCTTTGTACCGCCAATGTAGTGGTTAGTGGACAGTCTTTTCTAACCACTATCCACTGTTCACTGTCTGCTACTTTCGGTGCGCTCATCCGTGAGCGCGGGTTTAAAAATTGTAATTTAAGAACACAGTTTCTAAAATTTTTTCCATAAGAAAATCCCCCTCAAGTTTTTTGAAGGGGATTTTTTTATCTAACCACTAACCACTAATCACTAGCCACTAATTTAATATTTAAAGTCGCCCAAAGAGGCTTGCAGGTCTTGAGCAAGTCCGCTGAGTGCATCGGAGGCGGAGGCAATTTCTTCGGCGGAGGCAGATTGTTGTTCGGAGGCGGCGGAAACAGATTCCATTTCCGTAGCAACGCCTGCACTCTTTTCGGAAATAATATTTGTTTTGTCGCGAATGGTATCGGTCGCCTTCGACACGGTATCAATTTCATTGACCATAACTTCAACTTCTTTAACAACATTGTCCGAAGAATCTTGAATGAGTTTGAAAGTATCGCGAAGTTTTTCGACGGATTCGGTTCCGCGTCTGACGGCCGCATTACCTTTTTGCATCGAATCGACGGCATTTGTCGTATCGTTTTGAATGTCGCCGATAAGAGTTGCGATTTTTTGAGCGGCCTCCTGGGATTCTTCCGCAAGTTTTCTGACTTCTTCCGAAACAACTGCGAAGCCTCGACCGTGTTCACCCGCACGAGCCGCCTCTATCGCCGCATTCAACGCAAGCAAGTTTGTTTGTTCCGCAATGCCGCTGATAGCCTCGACAATCTGACCGATTTCTTTTGAACGTTCGCCGAGTTTGTCGACTGTAACCGCAGAATCGTTGACGATTTTTTCAACGCTGATAATTTGATTTACGGCATCTTCAACGGCTTGAGTGCCGGCAGTGGCTTGATCGTTCGCCGTGCCGACGTGTTTGGAAACTGATTGAGTAGTTTTATTCAAGTTTGAAATTGAAGCGACTGCGCTGTTGATTGAGTCCATCGCCTCGCCAAGTTGTTGTTGCTGTTCGACGACCGCACTTGCGGAATTTGTAACCGACTGCGCGACCTGTTCGGAGGCCTGCGCGGATTGATGAGCGGAGGCTGTCAACTCTTCGGAGGAGGCGGCAAGTTGTTCGGCTGAAGAATTTGTTTTTTGAATGAGTTTGCTGACAGTCGTGCGCATATCTCTCAACGCAATCGCCATAAGTCCGAATTCGTCCGCGCGGTCCGTGTCAAGGGGACTTTCTCTGAAATCGCCTTTACGAAGATTTTCAAGAATTTTAACCATTTCATCAAGCGGAGAGGTAACGCCTTTCGTGACGAGCAAGCTGACAAAAATCAAAATGACGACGATAGCAGCGACAACAATTATCAACATCATAATCATACTGCCGACCGCGTCTTCGCTTTTTTTCATCATTTCGTCCGAGCGTTCCATAACGCTTGTCTGAATGGTACCCGTCAATTCGCCCAACTCGACGGCGTAGGGCATACATTCTTTTTCGTAGTAAGCCATAGCCGCGTTTCTGTGATCTGCCATGGCGATTCTGTCAGTTGCCGCATTTTCGGGAGGTCTCATTGTCATCAAATGAGAACCGCCGGCTTTAAATTTTTCCCAACTTTTTCTGAAGGTTTCAACTTCCGCGACAAGTTGGGGGTCATCGGCGATAGTTTTGGAGTAAGAATCCAAAGCCTCTTCGCACTCTTTGACGGCATTGTTAAATTTTTCCGAACGCGACTGGAATAATTGCGGATCCGAGGAAAGCGGACCTATCGTGGCTTGAACCTGCGCATATCGAATGTTGTAGCGCATTCTGCCCACGTAATAAACCGAATGGAGATAACGCTTATACA
The DNA here is from genome assembly GCA_905236725.1 of uncultured Selenomonadaceae bacterium. GTDB lineage: Bacteria > Bacillota > Negativicutes > Selenomonadales > Selenomonadaceae > Quinella. The sequence goes on from CAJOCT010000043.1 coordinate 9,284, forward strand.
TTTGCTCCATATCTTCCTTGGCTGTGTTGACGGCGTTATAACCCATAATACCGACAATGAGCAGCCCGACAAGTGCCACAACGTTAAGAATAAGCAACTTTGAGGCAACTTTCATGTTGTTCATAAATCCCATGAACAATTCCTCCTTCTCTTCCTGCGGAAACTTTGCTTAAACTTTTTTAGAAGACCGCTTGAGATTTTACGACAACTGCGAAAAATAGTTTGTCAACCGCACATCTCAATTTTCAAAAGTAACTTCGCGTATAATAGCACAAAAGTTTGTGATTAGTCTAGCTGTTTTTCCCTTGCCGGCTAAAATTTTTGTGCAGGAGTTGAAATTATCTGATAATTATATGAAGGATTTTTGACTGCTTTATCGAAAGTATTTTCTAAAATTTTTTGGGGGAGGCTGTTATGGTGAAAAATATTTTGATTCCGGTGGACGGCTCGGACGGCTCCGACAAGGCAGTCGCTCAGGCCGTTGAACTTGCAAAAATTTATGAGGCGAAATTAAATTTTCTTTACGTTGCGAACATCAATCAACTTGCAATCAACGCCGCTTTAAGTCACGCGATTTTGGACGCGGTGAAAAAAGCCGGGCAAACTATTTTGACTCGCGCAGAAAATATGGTTCCGTCAGAAATTGAAAGCGAAAATTTTTTGGAAACCGGCGCACCTGCCGCTGTGATTTTGGAATTTGAAGAAAAGTTAAACGCCGGTTTGATTGTCATGGGCAGTCGCGGGCTCGGTCTTGTGAAAGGAGTTTTACTCGGTTCTGTTAGTCAATACATTACGGAGCGGGCGAAATGTCCCGTCCTGGTCGTTAAATAATTCGTAATTAAATTATTCCATTACGCATTGCGCATTACTAATTACGCATTGTCAAGGGGGTTGAAGGAATTGATGTTTTTACTTGCGCTTTCGCCTATACTGTGGTTGGTGATTGCGCTCAGCGTTATAAAAATGGCACCGTGGAAGGCGTGTTTGATTGCACTTGTAATATCTCTCGCGGCAGGCATGGGCGTTTGGCAAATGGAAAGCGTCCGCGCGGTTGAGTCTGTCCTCGAAGGTTTGGCACTTGCATGTTGGCCGATTTTATTGGTTATCGTCGCGGCAATTTTTACATACAATTTGACTCTTGAAACAAAGGCGATGGACACGATAAAAGAAATGCTAACCAGTGTCAGCCACGATAGAAGAGTTTTAATTCTGCTGATTGCGTGGGGATTCGGCGGATTTTTGGAAGGAATGGCGGGATTCGGGACGGCGGTCGCGGTACCTGCGGGAATGTTGGCGGGAATCGGCGTAAATCCGATTTTATCCGTGTCCGTCTGCTTAATCGCAAATTCGGTGCCGACGGCTTACGGCTCAATCGGTATCCCGCTCGTAACTTTGGGAAATGTCACGGCGATTGATACGGTTCACTTGGCAACTTATACGTCACTGCAGTTGGGAGTTTTAACTTTAATTTGTCCGTGGCTTATCGTAATCGTGACGGGCGGAAGTTTAAAAGCTCTTCGCGGAATGACGGTTATGTGTTTGGGCGCGGGACTTGCATTTTTCTTGCCTGAACTCGCTTTGTCAATGTTTGTAGGTCCGGAATTGGCAGTTGTCGCGGGAGCAATTTTGACAATGGGAACAATCGTAGTCCTCGCAAAAAAATTCCCGATTGACGACCCCGAATTTGCAATGCCTTCTCACGCAGGCGCAAAAATCACGACGGCTCAAGCAATAAACGCCTGCTTGCCGTTTATTTTGATTTTTATTTTCCTTCTGTTCACAAGTAAACTCGTCCCGCCGATAAATCAATTTTTGATGCAATTTAAATCCAGCGTGCCGATTTACAACGGTGAAGGCGGAGTCCCGTATACTTTCGTTTGGATAAATACACCCGGCGTTTTGATTTTATTGGCGGCATTTATCGCGGGGAGTAAACAGGGTGCAAGTTTCGGGCAAATGATGAAACTTCTCGGAAAAACGATTAACGGTCTGAAATTTACGATGATTACGATTATTGCGGTTATTGCGACGGCGAAGGTTATGGGCTACAGCGGAATGACAAATCAAATTGCCGATACCGCAGTTGCGGCGACGGGTACGGCTTATCCGTGCATTGCGGCATTTCTCGGCTCGGTCGGAACTTATATAACCGGCTCGGCGACTTCGAGTTGTGTTTTGTTCGGAAAGTTGCAGGTCATGGCAAGTCAGGCAATCGGCGCGTCTGAAAGTGCTCAAGCGTGGGTGGCGGCGGCGAATGCGACGGGAGCTTGTGCGGGCAAAATGATTTCACCCTTAACAATCGCAATCGGGTCGGCGGCAATCGGCGTTAAAGGCGCGGATGCAAAACTTTTGGCCTTCGCGGTGAAAATTTATATTCCGTTCGTAATTTTTATGGGCGCGGTGGTTTATTTCGGTCAAGCACTGTTAGGATAAAAAAATTTATAAAAAAAATCCCGGCGTTAATGCGTCGGGAAATTTTTTTTTGCAGAGAAATTCTCATTCACTCCAATATTTGCGAAGTTAAAATTTTTTCGTCCTGAATCTGCAAAATAATTTTGTCCATAAGTTCCGCAAAATTTTTCATCGTTCGTTCGGAATATCTTCCCGCGTCGTAATCCAAAATCATCCGATAAGTTCCGTCTTCATTCGCGTTGACTTCAATGTCGAGGGAATTTTCCGCCGCAGACCATTCATTTTCAGAAAGTTCAACCGTGTCATTCCACTTGCCGGCAAAATAATAACTGTTCGTGCGAATATTTTTTTGAAAGATAAAAGTTGCGCAATCGTCCTGCGAGCCGTCCATATAAGTCGCGCCCAAACTTTTGCGATAAGTCAAACCCTCGTTAATTTTCTCGTCGAGTTTTTCAAAAAATTCTTTGACGGTCATATCGTTTTCAAAAGTCCAGGCAACGGGATATTGCTCAACCATCAGCCCCATAATTCTGCGTTCGTGCGCGTTGAATCTGCCGTTGTGAATCAAACTTAACATCGAACTTTTTGCGCCGGAACTTTTGGCAATGGCGAGCATCGTCGCGGCGAAGAAAAAAATATTTTCCTTGTGTGCCTTACCTTCAAAAAATTTTTCCAAGATATTTTTAAAATTGTAGAAAATCCGATGCTGTTGCCAAGAATCCTCATGAAGATCGGCGGGCGGCAAATGTTTTTTCTCGTCAAAAAATTTCGTAATCTCGTGCCAATATTTATTGCCCGCCTCAAGTTCTTCGGCGGGAGTTTGCAACTCCTCCGCGATATAATCCGCGTATTTTATCGGCGCGTGGTTGAGATTTTTTCCGTTGTAGCGTATCTCAATTTCACGCGTAAAAAGCAAGCCGATTGAAGTCCCGTCCATCGTCCCGTGATAATAATCCATGTACAAATAACTTGTCGTCGGCGTTTCAAAAATAAAAATTCGATAGAGCGGCTCATCAATCAAAAAATACGGCTCAAGAAAATATTTTTTGTTCAGCTCAAATTCTTCGTCAGTCCATTTCACAATCTTGACCGGCTGAACTTCGCCGTCAAAACGCTGACAAAGTTCGGAAGTTTCCGGATGAAAGACGAATCTGCATCGAAAAATATCATGAGCCTGCAAAGTTTCGTTCATTGCATTTATCACCCGCTCAACGTCTATCGCGGGATTTATTTTTATCAGTGTGCCGATATTCATCATTGTCGATTTTGCTTTGTTGAAATGCGTGTTGATCAGCCAGCGTTGAATCGGGCGAAGCGGATAAAAACCTTTTTCAATATCCGCCGCCGTCAATAAAGATTTTTCGCTCATCAATCAGTCCCCCAAACAGGTTTTTAACTCAAACATTTTTCAAAACGGCTTCGGAATATAATTGCACGCCCTTAGTTGCGTTCGGGTGAATCCAGTCGATCAAATAATCCGCGCAAATTTTGACATTTAAAACGCTGTCGATGTAAGGGTTGGGATTTATGAAAATATCGCCGCTCGTCTCGCAGTAATTTTTCAAAGCGTCCGTATATTTCAAAGTCATTTCTTTTTTTGCGCGAAATTTCAAAGCACTGATTTTATCTCCGTCCGTCGAAGTCCAAGGCGCGATAAAAGTAAATTTTGCTTGCGGATTATTTCTTAAAATTTCGGCGCGCAAAACTTGCAGGCAAGAAATATATTCCTCCGCGGTCATCGCGCAAATTTTTTCATTGCGATAACGCACGTCATTCGTCCCAATCGCCACGACAAACAAATCTGCGGGCACGGCGACAATTTTTTCCAGAAATTCTTTCGTAATCAATTTTTTTATCGTCATGTTGCCGACCGAACAGTTAAAAATTTCTCCGCCGATATAATCTGCAAGCGGTTCATACCATGGAACTCCGCCGTTTTTTGTCCCGTGAGTTATCGAGTCTCCGACAAAACAAATATTTTTCGCGCTTTGAATAGCAGTAAAAAATTTTCCGTTTTTAACTGAATCGTCAATTTTAATCGGCGAAACTTTTTTTCTTTGAAAACCTGTCTCGTCGAAAAAATAATGTTCCTGAATCAATTTTTCGTCAAGCTCCCTTCGCAGTGAAACTTTCGTGATATGCTTCAAGACGTAAGAAATTCGCTCAAGGTCGAAAGTGCTTATTTCGTTGCGCAGTTTTTCATCATTCAAAATTTCATAAATCGGCAAAGGTCTGTAATTTCCCGCAAGTGAAGAACGCGTCCACATCGGAATAATCGCGCCGCCGAAAATTTTTTTCGTCTCTCTGTCGATATAAATTTCTGCCATTAAACTCGCATCGCCGTCGTGTTTTCGATAAACATTCGCGTAATTTCCGGGACTGTACAACGTGAAAGTTTTTCGCCCGTCAACATTTTCAATCACAGCCGGCTGGACGGAATGAGTATGATCGCCCAAAATAATATCCGCGCCGAAGTCGAGAAAATGTTTTCGCCAAGTTTTTTGGCTTTCATTCGGCTCATCGACAAATTGCGTCCCCCAGTGCGGCAGAACAATAATTAAATCGGGATTGTAACTTTTTGCCAGCTCAAAATCTTTTTTCACCGACTCCAAAATTTTTTCGTATACGGGGCTGTCAATTCGCGGCAAAAGCGAAGTTATGAAAGAAAGTTTTCTGTCAATAAGCTGTTCGGCAGTAAACTGAAGCGTACCGAAAGTGTATGCAAGAATCGCCATTTTTATCCCGTCTTTTTCAACAATTTTAACGCACGATTTTAATTTATCCTCCGCGCTCTCATAACTGCCGATAAAATCCAAATTTTTTTCGCGCATGACTTTAATAGTTCTCTGCATTCCCGCAAGTCCCATATCCAAAATATGATTGTTTGCGGTCGTGACGAGGTTGAAGCCGGCATTTTTTATCGCGTCGGCAAATTCGTCGGGAAAGTTCAAATAAAAAATTTTTCCGTCCGCGAAATTTCCATGCGAATACGATTTTGCATTTCCGCCCAAAGGTCCTTCAAACACGCCGATTGAAAAATCTGCCGCAGAAATATATTTTTTCGTAAACTCAAACATATCGTCAAAATTATAATTTTTTCCGTCAAAAGCGCGTTTAACTTGATCTTCAAGTAAAATTAAATCGCCGCAGAATAAAATTTTGAATGCGTCGTCATATTTTTTTTGAGTTTGCGAATCAATCGCGCGATGCATATTTTTTATCTGATTTTCAGGCGCGGGGAGAATGTAAGAAGGAGAAATATTTTTCGTAAGCGACAAATTTTTTTGCTTTCTTTCTTCAGCCGCCTTGATTCTTTTGTAATCGCCGTAACCGATCCAGCGATTATTTTGCGGAACATTTTTTTTGATAACAACGGGCGCGGCTTGGGCAACAGTGCAATTTTCAGGAATATCTTTTGTCACGGTGCAGCCCGCGCCGATTCTCACGTTATTCCCGATTGTCACGTTGCCGATAATTTTTGCGCCCGCGCCGATATAAACGTTGTCGCCGATTACGGGAGTTCCCGCGCTCTTGCTGTCAAGAAGTGTATTGCTGCCGATTGTGACTTGCTGAAAAATTGTACAGCCCTTGCCGATTGTTGCCCCTTCGGAAATAAAAATTCCGTAAAAATGGTGTGGCGTGATAAAACGATTTATATTTTCGCTCAAAGGTATCGAAGAACAAAACCAACGATTTATGTAAGCGCAGGTAAGACGCGCTCGACGTTTTTCGACAAGAGAAGTTTCGGTAAAAAATTTTCTGTACGATTCCCAAAAAATTTTCTTTATGCGCAAATTATTTATCTGCAGAAGTTCATCTTTCAAAATTTTGGCATTTTGCAAAGAATCAATGTATTTGAAAATATTTTCGTTAAAAGCCAGAGGATTATCAAAATTTTCTTGAGCGGGCAAAATATTTTCCAAAGTCTCTTCTGCAGAAATTTCCGGACTGTCCAAAGAAATTTTTTCGGTAACTTCGTCTTCTGATGGAATAATTATTAAATTGTCGTTCATAAAATCAACTCCCGTAATCTAAATTTAATTTTCTTCCGGCGGATCTTCAAATCCCAAAATCCAAGTTGCAATAAATCCCGCAACGTAAGCAATTAAAACTCCCAGCAAATAAATCGCGGCGTTATTCGTCGTTGCGGCAAGAGGCAGTCCCGAAATTCCCAAAGTTGCCGCGCCGATTTCAAAACTCGCCTGAACTGCTCCGCCGAATGCTCCGCCGATACACGCGCCGATAAAAGGTTTGCCGAGAGGGAAAGTCACGCCGTAAATTAAAGGCTCGCCGACTCCCATAATTCCGACGGGCAAAGCTGACGCGACAGTTTTTTTCAAGAATTTATTTTTAGTTTTGAAGTAGACCGCAATCGCCGCGCCGACTTGTCCCGCGCCCGCCATCGCCAAAATCGGCAACAAAATCGTCATTCCGTACTGCGAAATTAAACTGACGTGAATCGGCGTAAAGGCTTGATGAATCCCGAACATTACGAGAGGCAACCAAATTCCCGCCAAAATAAATCCGACTGCCGCGCCACCTGATTCAATCGCAGTTGTTGCCGCCGTTCCGATTCCGTCCGCAATCGCTCCGCCGATTGGTTGCAAAATAAAAATCGCGACTGTGCCTGAAATTAAAACAGTTATCAGCGGCGTTAAAAATAAGTCGAACATTTCGGGAATAATTTTGTGCAATTTTTTTTCAAGCCATGCCGCAAATGCCGCGATTAAAATCACCGAAATGATTCCGCCTCGTCCCGGGACAAGATTTTCGCCGAAAAAATTTATATCCTTCAGCGCGGGGTGAGTAATCATTGCGGCAAGAACTCCGCCGATAATCGGGGTGCCGCCGAAAATTTTTCCCGCGTTGTAACCGACGAATAAATTCATTCCCCAAAAAACCGCGTTGCCCGCCACCATCAAAAGTTTTATAAAATTGTCGTCCGCAAGTTCGGGCGAAATTTTCAGCGCAATCCCGACCAATCCCGTTATCAGTCCGCAGGCGATAAATCCGGGAATCAGCGGCATAAAAATACTCGCGATTTTTTTGAAAAATAATTTAATCGGCGTGGCATTTCTTGCGCGAATTTCTTCATGCAATTTTTTTCCGTCGCCGATTTTTACCGCAGATTTTTTCAAAATTTCGTTGACGGCGTTGCAAATGTTAGTCGCCTTGCCCGGTCCCAAAATAATTTGAAGTTCGCCGCCGTCTTGATTCGTTCCCA
>CAJOCT010000043.1:16993-25825 GCA_905236725.1 uncultured Selenomonadaceae bacterium
TCTCAATAATTTTTTTCGCAAATTCTTCGTTAGTCAATAAATTAAACCCCCCTTAAAAATTCCATTCCTCAACAGTCACGCAAGAAATTTCTTTGAACTGTTTCAACTGTTTATCATTCGTCAAAAATAAATCGCAACCGTTCACGCAAGCCGTTGCCAACTGCAAAGAGTCCATCGCCTTAAATTTATATTCGGCGCGAATTTCCGCCGCCTTCAAAGCAATTTGCATGTTAATCGGACACAAAGGCATTTCGCACTCTTGAACAAATTCCCAAAACGCTTGAATGCGAATCAAATTGTTTTCGCGACAAGGTTGAACGAAAAACTCCGTGCAAGTTATGACTGACGAAACGAATTTTTTGTTTTGCCGTGTCAACTGTGAAAAAATTTTTTCTGTCTTTCCACCGAAATTAACGTCGTCTTCAAGCAAATAAATCAACGGCGTTGTGTCCAAAAAAACTTTAAAATCTATCATCGCGCAACTCCTTAACATAATTGTCAATTTCTTCCGTGCTTTTGAACATTTTTTTACCGCGTCCCCTGTATTTGGAAAAATCAATCTCCTTTTTAATTGGCGGAAATTCCTCCGAAATTTTTTGAGCACCCCGCAACATTCCCACGATAAGCAACAAATTTTCTTCCGGCATCGACTCGATTAAATCGATCGCCTGCTGTCTTAAATCCGTCATTTTTTACATCTCCTTTTGCCAAAATTCACTGAATGACATCGAAATTTCTCCACTCCTGAAAAGTTGCACGTATCTGTAAAAAAGTCTTAACTTTTCCGCGCGGTCATTATGAGCCTGCGCATACCAATCATTTCCGTCCGAATGAGCCAACAAATCCGAGCCGCCAAGTAAATGTTGACGGTGACAAATTTCCTCAAGTGATGAGTCGGGATTTTTCAAAATTTCGTAAAAAACCAAAAAAGTTGTCGTCCGACCGTGTCCCGCGTGACAATGAAAATGCAACCAGTCATTTCTGCCCAACCTGTTTACAAAACTCAAAAAATCATCGACCACTTGCGGCGAAGGAAAAATCATATCAGTCGCGGGAAATCTCGCATATTGAATTTGCGGAAAATATTTTCCGTTGATGTGCGGATTGATTAACTCATAATTAAAATCTTCAACTGCCTGCCCTTCCGACAAAGTTTTTTTCGGTGAAAATTTTATCGGCCTCAAATATTTTTTGTCGGAATTTCCCAGCGGCACAAATTCGGTTAATTTTCCCTGCAAATCTTTCAACTGCTCTTCTTCATAAGATTTTTCATAACCGCGATAATAATTTCCGCGATTTTTTTCAACGTACCAACTCACGGGAGTTTTATCGGCGAAACCGTGAGATTCTTCGCGCAGGTCAACAATATAAATCGTCGAGCCGGTATGTTTTCGCACTTCTTCATAAATTTTTTTCAGTCCGTCAAGTGAAGGCTGTCCGCTTGCAGAGGCTTTTAAATCTTCAATCAGTCGAAAATTTTTCGGCAATTCATTTTTATCCGTGCCGTCAAGTCTCCAAACTCCTTCCGCATTTGTCCGCGAAGAAAAAATTATCAGCCAGGAAAAAATTAAAATCGCGCTTGCAAAAAAAATTTTTCTCATTAAAATCATCTCCGTCAAAAAATTTCCTGCAGTATAAATTTTTTTCTTTTATTATGCAAGAAATTTGATAAAAAATTCATATATAAATCAGATTGACAGTCTATAATTTGCAAGTGTTTTTCTGCACAAAAATTTTTTGAGGAGTGTGTTGTTATATTATGGGGTTCTTCCGAGTACTGGCTATGGTGACGATGTTGGTGTTGTTTTGCAGTGATGTGACTTTTGCTCAAGGCGAGTTAAAAGTCGGGGATCAAGGTTCGGAGGTTGCGGAAGTTCAAGGCGAATTGATGAATCTCGGTTACGATGTTGTTGCGGACGGAGATTTCGGCGCGGCAACTGCGGACGCTCTCAAAGAATTTCAAGCGTTGAACGGAATGCAGGCAAGTGGTTTCATTGATTCTCAAACTTATATGGCTCTTCTCGGCAAGGATATGCCGGAGATAAGCACGGGTTCAAGTTACATCGGACGTCAACTTATTTCGACTGCGATGCAATATATCGGAGTGCCATACGTTTTTGGCGGAACCAGTCCGTACGGTTTTGATTGCTCGGGTTATGTTCAATATGTTTTTGCAAAATGCGGAATCAGCCTTCCCAGAACTGCGGATGTTCAGTTTGAGGTCGGTACGCCTGTTGCAACAACTGATTTGAGACCCGGCGATGCGGTTTTCTTTGAGACTTACACTTACGGCGCATCTCACGTCGGAATTTACATTGGCGACGGAAATTTTATTCATGCAAGTTCCAGCCGCGGCGTAACAATTTCTTCGCTCGGTTCGGCTTACTACAGCTCGCATTATCTCGGAGCGCGCAGAATGATGTAATTTTGGGAGAAAACTGAATGACAAAAAAATTATATTAAAAAAGACCTTAGCTCCATTTTTCGGAGAAAGGTCTTTTTTAATGCGTAATTCGTAATTATTTTATAAGAGTTGAAAAATAATCGTCCAGAGTTTCAGCGCGACGAATCAATTTAATTTCGCCGTTTTCTTTTAATAAAAGTTCCGCACTTCTCAATTTTCCGTTGTAATTAAATCCCATCGCGTGACCGTGTGCGCCCGTGTCGTGAATAACTAAAATATCGCCGATTTCAATTTTCGGCAAATTTCTGTCGATCGCAAATTTATCATTATTTTCGCAAAGTGAGCCCGTCACGTCATAAATTTTATCGTGCGGAAAATTTTCTTTGCCCAAAATTGTTATGTGATGATATGCGCCGTAAAGTGCGGGACGCATCAAATTCGCCATGCAAGAGTCGAGACCGATATAATTTTTGTAAGTATTTTTTTCGTGCAAAACGGTTGAAACGAGCCAGCCCGCATTTCCCGTCATCGCCCGACCGCTTTCCGTCGCAATAAAAATTTTTTCCATTCCCGCAGGCAAAATAATTTCGTTGAAAAGTTCGCGAATGCCTTCGCCGATTTCTTGAAAATTTACGGGTTTTTCTTCGGGACGGTAAGGAATGCCGAAACCGCCGCCGAGATTTATAAATTCAAAATTTATTCCGAGACGATTTTTAATTTCCGCCGCGAGTTCAAACATAATTTTCGCCGTGTACAAAAAAGTTTTCGTCTCCAACTCGTTCGACGCGACCATTGTATGCAGTCCGAAACGTTTAACGCCGCGATTTTTTGAAATTTCGTAAGCAGAAAAAATTTGTTCGCGCGTCAGTCCGTATTTCGCCTCCGCAGGTTTTCCGATAATTTCGTTGCCTTCGTTCATAATATCCGCCGGATTGTAACGGAACGACAAAATTTTCGGAAATCCGGCATTTTTTTCGAGAAAATCAATGTGCGTGATGTCGTCGAGATTTATAATCGCGCCGAGTTCAATCGCCTTTTTAAATTCTTCGGCGGGCGTGTCGTTTGAAGTCAAAATAATTTTTTCTCCGACAACTCCCGCCATTTCGCTCAAAAAAAGTTCCGCGAGTGAACTGCAATCCGTGCCCGCGCCTTCTTCAGCCAAAATTTTTACGATATGCGGGTTTGGCGTGGCTTTTACTGCAAAATGTTCGCGAAAATTCGGGGCCCACGAAAAAGTTTTTTTGAGTTGACGAAAATTTTCTTTAATTTTTTTCTCGTCGTAAATGTGAAAAGGTGTGGGAAACTTTTTAATAATTTCGCGCAAAGTTTTTTCGTCGAGCGGAAAATTTTTCGGCGAATAAATTTTTTTCATTACCAATTAAACCACCTCTAAAAATTTTTATAACAAAATAATTATATCAGCTTTTTAAAATTTTGCACAAAAAAAATCTCCGACCGCTCCGACCGAAGATATTTTTTATCCCGAAAAATAAAAAATCCCGACAGTCAATCGGGGCTTTTTATTTGGTTGATGTACGCCTATCTCCTGCGGGAAATATATCACAGAATGAAAAAATTTGCAATATTGTATTTCTCGCCGAACTTTGATAAAATCCCCGCGTTGCTCCTCCTTGGTTTATTCTTAAGCGAAGGGAGGGTTGATTGAATGCTTATCTCCTTTATATTGTCGGTCGCGGCGGGCGTAATTAGTCACTACGTCTGCAAATGGTTGGATCGTCAATAGAGCAACGACGGCCTGCGGTTGGCAACTCCGCCCAAAAGTTACGCAATCCCGATTTCGGTCGGGATTTTTATTTCACAAAAATTTTCTCCATAAATAAAAAATCCCGATGGTCAGTCGGGGCTTTTTATTTGGGTTCACTATGATCATCACGCCTGTATTTTATCATATATATTTTTTTTTGCAAGATTGAATATTTAAACTATTTTGTGTAAAATTCTTTCGTTGCCAGCCCTATACCGGTGACGGAAGGGAGGGTTCGCGGATGATCATCACGTTTTTGGTCTCTCTCGCAGCATCGATAGCCGGTCACTATCTTTGCAAGTGGCTTGAGAAGTAGACTTGGCAACAAAGCACTTGGTTAGCGTTATTCCTCAAAACGCGTAATCCCGGCTTCGGTCGGGATTTTTATTTTGCAACCGAAAAATTTTTATCGGGTTTGCGGTCGGTGTCATTTGCCGCAAATTCTTTAAGCAACAGATTGGCAAAAAAATTTGTTTCTTAAATTGACTTTCGCTTGGGAATATTGCAAGCCTGAAACCTTTTTCAGCCCGCAACATTTAATTTTTTTCTGCGAAGGCGCGCAGGTTTAAATCTTGTTACCCATTCTTCATGAGTAATCTCCGGAATGTCGCTGAAATCAATTTCATTATCGCGCATATTTTTCAATGCTTCAATTTCTGCAAGTTCTTCTTCAGTTAACGGCGGTATCGGTTTAATAAAATTGTTCATAATATTGAGCCTCCTCTCTCTTTGTTGCACCGCGAGCCGAAATAATTCTGTTCCTGTCACCGCGCTCGGTATATATCACAGCCAAAATTCCGTCAATTCTGCCGACAGTTTTAATTCTGTCTTCAAAATCGCTGTGAATCTCATCAAAATCGTCGAATCGATTTTCGTCAAGAAAAACACGTGCCGCAACTCTGAAACTGACCCCGCGCAAATTTTAAATAAATCTCTCAAATCTGTCAAAAAATTTTTCTAATCAAACTCTAATAAATTTTTGTGTAATTTGCACTTGACAAATTCCTTGCAAAACTCTATAATCCGCACATAAGTTTTTGAGTGTTGATTTAAATCAGATTAACACTGTGAAAACTTGGAAAATTTTTAAGTAACCGGCTTTCAAAATTTTCAGGGTGTCGGTTCGTCGGCACCCTCGAAAACTTTGATTTGAATTTCATAACAGAGGTTCAGATCGAGAAGGTCGAAAACTCAACGAATATTTCTGTGGTGGGAAGAATCGTTGAGTCGGCGGCAGATTTTTTTGTCGTGTCGTGCAGTTCTTTTGGTGGGAGTAACTTCACGCGGGCAGGGTATTGGTGACACCTTGCAAAAGTGGTCTATGGGCGAAAAGTTCAAGACTTTCAGATTGTTTCAATAATTTCGGTGGCGTTCGGTATAGATTTTTTTGAACGTCAATTTTTTATTTTAAGGAGGAAATTTTTTCTCTATGGACAAAATTTTTAACTTACAGTTATTTGCCTCTGCTTACTTAACCGAGAGCTCGATCGGATCTGACACCAGTGTAAAATACACGACTGTCTCGTCGTCCGACAAAAGCGTACTTTTGTCTGGAATCTCCGAAACGCGAAATCACACCACGTCATACACCGCCGATCAGATCGTCGGGGCGGGGATCATCCTCGCACCTTTGAACGGCTGGGCGTCCACGAGTTACGACGGGAAATCGGGGACGGAAAACGCATCCGCAAAAGTGAGTTTCACCGCATCTGCATCGACCGATCAGATGGCCGGGAAAGTCACGGGTTATTCGATCACTGGCGGATACGCGATTTCGTCGGATGATAACGAGACGGAGGATACACTCGTCATTCAAATCGCGGGCACAAATTGGAAAGCTCATTACACGGCATACGATGAGGGAGCTGGGGGAGGCCTCAACTACTGGGCCGGCGTCGCGATCAAAGCGAAGGATGATGCGACGACCGATACTGCGGTCGCGGCGGATGCCGTGTTTTATGTAAACTCAACAACCGGCGTCGTTGCTGCGACTTCTGAAACAAATAAGACGAGCACCTACGCGTCTTACTACAAAGGAATCGGGCAATACCAAGGAACTTTGAACGGAACGTACGATTTGTCTGGTGATTCTGACGCTGGGATATCCGATGTCACGGTCAACGGAAAAAAATACTCAAAAATCGCCTTCGATTTCGTTGAGACAACTTTAACCGAACAGTCGGCCGACCTTCAATACTACAATACTGGCACAAAGAATTGGGCGCCTCTTTCCACGAGTCCGATTTATGGTTCGTACGTTTATCGAACGGATGGTGCGATCAACGGCGTGACCTTCGAGAACTTGCCGAAGTCTATCAACACGCAGGACGATCGTAACGTGAAAGTGAACGACGACGGGACTTTCACCATTCCGAACGTTCTCTCGAGTGACAAGCCGCTCACGGCGACCATCGGGAAATACGCGGGAGCAACCTTCAACGGAGCATCTTACTTGAATGCGGGATCAGAGACTCAGACCGTAACTTTCGACCAAAACGGAAAAGCTTCGTTGGCAGGTGGTTCAACTTTGCTCGTCGGCGCAACGGGCGGCGCAAGCGCAGTGATTGGGAACGCAACTTTCACAAATTCGGGCGAATCGACCGTCTTTGTCAGCACAAATTCGTCAACTGGCGGGATTAGTTTCGGTGTTGTCGGATATTCGGCGGCAGACAAAGAAACTGCACGTCAAACGGATATTCAGAGAGCCTTGAAAAATTTCGGCACCTTCTCAATTATCGGCGCGTCAACTGCTTTCACCGCGAGCCTCAACGAAACTGCGGTTTCTGCACTCAGCGGAATCAGCGCGGCGGCGGGCACAACGGCTGTCGGAATTTACGGCAACGCGGACGTTTTCGCGAGCACGGCTGTCAACACTTCGAGCAGCGGCAGTTTCGCATTCGGCGCAACTTCTTCTGCAAGTTCGACATTCACCACCGACGACACGGCTGTTAAATTTACTTTAGCGAATTCGGCGGTTGTGGCAGTGGACGACCTCGACGACGGCAAAATGATTCGGGCCGCGAACGGTTTCAACGGCGCGAAAATCAACGGCGTAGGCTTTGATTACACCGTTTCCGCAAAATCTTATGCGTTGGTTGCGCAGGGAACAAGCGGACTCGGAATCAGCGGACTTGCCGCGGGCGATACGGTTTACGGCGACTTTAAAGACGGCTTGAGCATTGCGGGGCAGACTGTCCAGATTTCGGGCGGCAGTGCGACTGTGACCGCGGGAGCAAGCGGAATCGCATCAATCGGCGGCGTTGCGTTCGGAATGAGCGTTGCGCAAGCGGGCGGAGTCAGCCAGATTGGCGTTGCATCAACTCCCGTTGCGACAGGTGCGAAATTAACGATTGGGGACAAAGTCTTCGGAACTGATCCCGGTGCTACGTTCAGTGCGTTGAGCTTCGGCTTGAGCGGAATGTCAGTTGTTTCGGCTTCGGGCGTTAACCAAGTTCTTACGGGCGACTTTGCGGGAATTGCGCAGGTCAACGGCGGTTCGTTCGCAATCAGCGGAGACAGCAACATCGGAGTTCTCGGTGGAGCTTCGGGCGTTGCGAGCATTACCGAACTTTCCAACGGAGCAAATGTTGCGACTGCGGCAAATGCAAGCGCGAGCACGGCTGAATTTGGAACATTCATCTTTGGCGGCGGTTCGTTCACGACAACGGGCGACACCAGCGTTGAATTTACTCTTGGCAGCGACACGAAAGTTGCAAGCGTTGACGGCTTGAGCGCAGGCACGATTACGGGCGACTTCACGAACGTTGCGACAGTCAACGGTCACTCAATCGCTTCGATTTCCGGTATTTCAACGGACACGTCTACTTGGTCCAACGTTGAAGGCGAAGGCGATGCGGATGCAGATTCCGACGCTGACGCAGACGGCGATTCCGATTCCGACGCTGATTCCGATTCCGACGCAGACGGCGATGCCGATGCAGACGGCGACGCTGACGCTGACGGCGATGCAGACGGCGACGCGGATGCAGACGGCGATGCCGATGGCGATGCTGACAGTGACGCAGATGCTGATGCTGACGGCGATACCGACGCGGATGCTGACGGCGACGCAGATGCCGATGCAGACGCTGATGCTGACGGCGACGCAGATGCCGATGCTGACGCTGATGCTGACGGCGACGCAGATGCAGATGCTGACGGCGATGCTGATGCTGACGCGGACAGCGATTCTGATGCTGATGCCGATGCAGACGCTGACGCAGATGCCGACGCTGACGCTGATGCCGATGCTGACGCCGACGCGGATGCGGATGCTGACGGCGATGCTGATGCGGATGCAGATGCGGATGCCGATGCTGACGCAGATGCAGATGCTGATGCTGACGCAGATGCTGATGCTGATGCAGACGGCGATGCTGACGCAGATGCCGATGCTGATGCTGACGCTGATGCGGATGCTGACGCAGATGCAGACGCAGATGCTGATGCTGATGCAGACGGCGATTCTGATGCTGACGGCGATTCTGATGCTGACGCTGATGCAGACGGCGATACCGACGCAGATGCTGATGCTGATGCCGACGCTGATTCTGACAGTGACGCTGATTCCGATTCCGACAGCGACGAGGAAGAAGAACAGCAGGCTGACAGCGCGGCTGAGGAAGAATTCAACAACTATCCTGAAGACAAGAAGACTGAAGTC